>JAYVAZ010000297.1:0-7850 GCA_043750675.1 Pseudobdellovibrionaceae bacterium
CCTAATCAAAGCTAGAGACAAGACTTTAGAAGTGATTTTGTCAGCAGCCAAACAATTTGAAACTGGTATGACCGAATCCGACGGTAGAGTTTTGATTCAAAAAATTCAGCAGGAAAAAGGTGCTCCTAAATCTTGGCACCCTCCCCAGTTCCGGTTTGGCGAAAATACACTATTACCATTTGGTGTTGTTGGACAAGAAAATGTAAAATTGCAAAAAAACGATATTTTTTTTATAGACATTGGGCCTATTTTTGATGGGCACGAAGGCGATGTGGGTCGGCCTTTTAGTGTCGGAAATGATACCGAAATGCATCGTTGCTGTGCCGAGGCAAAACTGATTTGGGAACAAGTAAAAGGCCACTGGGAACAACAGCGGATTACCGGATCCGATCTTTATGATTTTGCAAAAAAATGGGCAGATTCTCGTGGTTGGATTTTAACTTTTGATGAGGCCAACGGGCATAGAATTGCTGATTTTCCGCATGCCGCAAAGATGCGGGGTACGATCCAAGGTCTGGAATTCTCGCCGGCGCCAAACCGCTGGATTTTAGAAATTCAAATTAGACATCCGGTCAGGTTATTTGGGGCATTTTATGAGGATCTATTAAATTAGAATATCTGTATCAAGAACTGATGAAAAAACAACTACTTAGAGGGTCAGTTTTTCGTTTTATCATTTAAGCTTGAGCCGTATTATTCCGATAAGTCTCATTATGAGAAGACTATTATTTATTGCAGTATCCATTTTTATTTTATTACACTTTCAAAATTGCTCGAAGCCAAATTCTTCTGAGTCAGTAGATGGTGGTATCAATTCAGGAAAAATAAACGGCAGTAAAGAATACGAAATTATTAGTACAAAAGAGTTTCGTAAGTTGGCTTTGTGGGATCATCAGCAAGCCCAGTTTGTTGATTTAAATTTAGATAATGGCCGAATGATCGCATATGAAGAATACGGAAATGTTCGCTCGGATCAGTTTTGTTTGACCGCGGAAGAGCTGGAAAAAGTAAATAAAATCATGAGTTCATCTGATATCTGTGATCCCAAAGTCAGTTTGGATCAGCCGCAGGAAACAATGTGCACAATGATGTACACTTATCCCTATGTGACGTTAATAAGTCCCTATATTGAAATCAAGTTGGGTGAAAGAAGTTCAGGTTGCGATGAACCCACCGATTTGTGCGCTGATGGCGCGAAGTCATTAAGAGATTTCGTAAGTTCGGTAGTGAGCTCACTTGAGCTTCATAAATGCCAATAATTTGCCTAATTTTTCAAAAGTAATCGTTGTGCGATACAGCACCACCAGGTGGTGTCGCAAGGGGTTAGGTTGTTACAATGGGTTTAAAAACACAAGACGTAAATATAATAAAGCAAAATAAAAAGTCCTATGACCTGGGCAACTCTTTTTCGAAAAAGTTCGTGATTGCGAATAAAAAAAGCGAGAATCAAAGACAACCCTAAAATAAAGGGAAGGTAGAAAAATAATGGTTGCAGCAAGACTAGTAAAACAACTGGACCTGCGTGGCCCGCAGCTGAAGAAATAGAATCGTATTCAGTACTTAAAAATAAGTAAATCAGATGACTAAAAAAAATTGATAAAATAATGACGTCAAAAATAAAATCATTTGCCCGGCTAAAAAAATGTTTCATTAATTCAACTGCCTAATTAAGCTGCCTACGTCAGCATTGTTTTAATTTTATCAAACGCCTGCGAAACCTGGGTTCGATCCGGAGCAGCCCCTTGTGCGAAATCGGGACGACCTCCCCCTTTACCACCCATAACTAAGGCCGCTTCTTTTAGCAAAGAGCCTGCTGAAATTTCAGGGTTTAGGTTTTTACTGACCGAAATAATAATGGGATGACTGTCCGATCCTTTGCCTACAACAACTACAACGCCACTTTGAATTTTATTTTTGATCTGATCAGTGACTTGTGCCAAAACATCACGATCTTCAATTCCTAAATCGGCAAAGACCACCTTGATGGTTCCTTTTTTCGTGGATACTGAAAATGCGGATTGTGCCAACTGATCAACGTTTACCTGATCGCCTTGGGTTTTTTTAATTTCCCGTTCAAGGTTTTTAATTTCGATTTTTTGTTTTTCAATAAAATCAAAAGTGGAATTTGAAGAATCTAAGAAGCTGGTCCAAGATTCTTGCATTCCCGCCGAAGCACGTGCCTTCAAATTTTCTTGCGTATGTTTCAACAGGTAATTTAACGCCACTTCTCCAGTGATAGCTTCTATACGTCGGACGCCGCTGCTAACACCAACTTCGCTGACGATTTTGAATAGTTGAATTTCCGCAGTATTAAATACATGCGTTCCGCCACAAAGTTCGGTAGAAAATTCTCCCATCTTTAAAACGCGGACTAAATCGCCGTACTTTTCACCGAACAACGCCATTGCACCTGACTGGATGGCTTCCTTATGTGGCATTTGTTTAGCACTTACTGGCAAAGCTAAAGAAATTTGATCATTGACCAGTTTCTCAATTTTTTGAATCTCGTCGCTGCTTAAGGCTTTGTTATGGGTGAAATCGAAGCGAGTTTTTTCTGCGTCTACTAACGATCCCGCCTGGCTGACATGTGTGCCTAAAACGGATCGCAAAGCCGAATGCAGAAGATGAGTCGACGAGTGGTTTCGTGCCGTCTGCCGGCGTACACTTTGCGTAACTAACATTTTAATCGAATCGCCAGTTTTTAGAGTTCCAGCTTGCATCTCTACAAAGTGAATAAAAACATCGCCAATTTTCCTACAGTCATGAACCGTTCCGGATGTCTTTCCAAACTGGATAGTTCCTTGATCACCCTTCTGTCCACCGCCTTCAGCATAAAAGGGAGTTTTGTTAGTGATAATCACACCGCTATTAGGTGATGCAAGTTCTTTAACTTCAGCAGTGCCGTTGGAAAGACCAATGATTTTCGCTTCTGCAATTAAGTGATCGTAGCCAACAAATTCGGTAGGGGAATTTTTATATTGATCCGATAAAGTAACTAAATGAGCCTCGCTGGCTTCAATTGATTTTCCTTTCCAAGTGGCCTTGGATTTTACGCGATTCGCCTGCATTTCTTTTTCAAACAGGGCTTCGTCTACGCTGAAGCCCTGTTCCACTGCAATCACGCGGGTTAAATCAACGGGGAAGCCATAGGTGTCATAAAGTTTGAATAAAATATCACCCGATATGCTTTTTTGATTTTTACTTTTTAATTTTTTAAGCTCTTCATTTAAAATGGAGGTGCCTGAATCTAAAGTACTTAGGAACCGAGACTCTTCCTCTTTAACCGTTGTTAAAATATGTTCTTCCCGTTGTTTTAGTTCAGGGTAAACAGGAGACATTTCTTTGATAAAAACAGAAATCATTTCCGGCATCATCGAATGTTGCATACTGAGCTTGCGTCCATAACGAATCGCACGTCGCATGATTCTTCTTAAAACATATCCGCGACCTTCATTAGAAGGTAATGCTCCGTCAGCAATCAACATAGCTGTTGAGCGCGAATGATCGGCTAATACTCGAAATGCAGAAGTGGTTTCTGGATCAGCACCATATTTAATTTTACAAATTTGTTGGGCCCTGGCCATCATACCGGTAAACAGATCGGTATCGTAATTATTTACTTTACCTTGTAGGGCTGCGGTCACACGTTCTAGTCCAAAACCAGTATCAACGGATGGTTTCGGTAACGGATCTAAAACTCCTGGAGATTTTTCAAAATATTGCATAAACACCAGATTCCAAATTTCGACATAACGATCCTGACCGCTGGCGATGCCCTTAAAAGGATCCGTTTCTAAACCTGGAAGGGGACCGTGGTCATAAAATATTTCGGTGCTTGGCCCGCAAGGACCGGTGTCACCCATACGCCAGAAGTTATCCTGATCAAGTCGGAATATACGATCTTTAGGAATACCTTCTTGGTTGTGCCAAATGTCGGCGGCTTCGTCATCACTGATATGTACGGTCACATATAATTTGTCCTTCGGAATTTTTAGATCTTTAGTCAAAAATTCCCAAGCAAAACGAATGGCATCTTTTTTAAAATAATCACCAAAAGAAAAATTTCCCAACATTTCAAAAAAAGTATGATGTCGGGCTGTAAAACCTACGTTTTCTAAATCGTTATGTTTTCCACCAGCGCGAACGCACTTCTGTGCGGTCACAGCTGTCGTGTAGGCCCGTTTTTCTAAACCCAGAAATGCATTTTTGAATTGATTCATTCCAGAGTTGGCAAAAAGGAGTGTTGGATCATTTTCCGGAATTAACGATGAGGATTTAACTTCGGTATGTCCGTGTTTTTTAAAGTAGTCGATATATTTTTGTCTGATTTCTGTGCTTTTCATATTTACCTTTTATTCAAGATCATTTGCAGTGTTAGTTTGGAAATTACCTAAGGATTCCAAAATGCAGTCTTCGGAAAATCCCTTACCAGCTAAAAATCGAACCGCTTTGGCTTTAACTTTGATGTCGTTTAGATTTTGCTGTCGATACTTTTTTTCCAACAAATGAATGGCCTTAGCCATTTCTGATTCTAAATCTATTTTTACTGTTGGTAGGCCCATGGATTCTAATTTTTGGTTAATAGCATATTGGCCTTTTCCTTTTTTCCCTAGGTCATCGGCAAGCTTTTCGGATAAGGCGGTACTTTTTGCGCTGCTATCAGGTAACCAATTATGCTTTTTTCCGTAGGCGATAGCTTCGGCAATTTCTTCCGGAGCATACTTCTTTTCTTCTAATTTTTTTTCAATCTCCACTATGGAATGCTCACGAATAGCCAAAAGATCCATCATTTTGTGGGTGGCCGGTTTACGGAAATACATGATCGGTTGCTCCCTTTTATAAGTCACAAATAAGTAACTAAAAAAGTAATGTAAAAATGCAAAGTCTGCAAGCGTGGCACACTCAAATTATGGTGACTTTGCTGAAACTCCGTCCGATATTTTAATTATGACTTTTGATTTAAGACCGTTTTTAAAAAAATTGGCCGTGTTTTTTGGCGCTGGTTATTCGCCTAAGGCTCCAGGTACAGTGGGTACTTTAGCGACGATTCCTTTGTACTGGCTCCTGATGCAGCCGGGGCCTTTATTTTATATGTCTTTTATTGTTTTCTTACTGCCTCTGGCCATTCTTGCAGCAGAAGTTTATGAACAGGAAATGCAGCGCCATGACAGCTCTGAGATTGTTATCGATGAAGTTTTAGGCTTCCTAATTACAATGACTTGGCTGCCATTGACATGGCAAGCCGTAACCCTTGGCTTTTTTATATTTCGTTTTCTGGACATACTTAAGCCTTTTCCCATAGGATATTTAGATAAGAAGATATCTGGAGGGCTCGGCGTTGTCGCTGATGACGTGGCCGCTGGAATATTGGGTAATATCTTTTTACAGCTCATCAATAACCAAACGACTTGGTTGCAGATGAAATGGTTTTAGGCCATTTTTTTTGCATGTTCAAAGATTCGAACAGATGAATAACACTGACAGAAAAGGTCAAATGATCCAGGCAAACCTTACGCGTTTAGTAGACGCTTTAAGAAAGCGGAAGTGGACATTAGCCACGGCGGAAAGTTGCACCGGAGGCCTAGTTGCTAGTGAAATTACAAAACTAGCAGGAGTCTCCGACATTTTTCAAGGTTCAGTTGTGAGTTACAGTAACCAAGTGAAGCAGAATGTTCTGAATGTACGATCAGATGATTTGCGTTTACAAGGTGCAGTCAGTGAATCGGTTGTGCGACAAATGGCTTTAGGAGCGCAAAAAGTTTTGGGTTCCAATGTGAGCATAGCGATTACTGGAATTGCAGGACCGACAGGCGGAACTTTTGCAAAACCAGTAGGGACTGTATGGTTTGCGGTCAGCGGACCGAGTTTTGAAGAGGTAGAGAAAAAACTTTTCAAAGGCGACCGTGAAGAAATTCAAAAGCAATCGGCCGAGTTTGCAATTGAATTTTTATTAAGAAATTTAAAATAATTAATTTCTTAATGATTTAGATGGAGATTTTAATAACAATTACGACGTCACAGACCTGACGTTAATTAACGCCACCAAATGGTGTTACAACAAAAAAGCGCTCACAGGAAGTCTTGTGAGAG
The DNA here is from genome assembly GCA_043750675.1 of Pseudobdellovibrionaceae bacterium. Taxonomy (GTDB): domain Bacteria; phylum Bdellovibrionota; class Bdellovibrionia; order Bdellovibrionales; family Bdellovibrionaceae; genus JAYSSX01. The sequence goes on from JAYVAZ010000297.1 coordinate 6,091, forward strand.
TTATAAGGAGATAACAATGGCTACTACAGATAAAATGGATACTAAAATTTTGGCAGAAAAAACTAAGGCCTTAGATTTGGCTTTAAGCACGATTGAAAAACAATTCGGCAAAGGTTCGATCATGCGTTTAGGAGTGGATGATAAACTGAATAAAGATATCGAAGCCATTAGCACAGGTTCTCTAAGTTTAGATATCGCTTTGGGAATTGGCGGATTGCCGCGTGGTCGAATCGTAGAAATTTTTGGCCCAGAATCTTCTGGTAAAACAACAATCGCATTATCAACTATCGCGCAGGCGCAGAAAAAAGGCGGCGTGGTGGCCTTTGTTGATGCGGAACATGCTTTAGATGTAAATTATGCTCGTAAATTAGGTGTAAGAACTGAAGATCTTTTGATCTCTCAACCAGACACTGGTGAACAGGCTTTGGAAATCACTGAAACTCTAGTCCGTTCGGGCGCTATCGACGTATTGGTTATCGATTCGGTTGCGGCTTTAGTTCCAAGAGCAGAGATTGAAGGCGATATGGGTGATAGTCACATGGGTCTACAGGCTCGTTTGATGTCACAAGCACTAAGAAAATTAACTGCAGCGATCAGCCGCAGTAACACTTTAGTTATTTTCATCAATCAAATTCGTATGAAAATTGGTGTGATGTTTGGTAACCCGGAAACTACAACTGGTGGTAACGCTTTAAAGTTCTACTCTTCAGTACGTTTAGATGTACGTCGAATCGGCGCTATTAAAGATGGTGAAGAAGTCACTGGAAACAGAACAGCTGTTAAGGTTGTTAAAAATAAAATGGCTCCGCCTTTTACTAAAGTTGAATTCGACTTAATGTACGGAGAAGGTATTTCAGCTGAAGGTGATGTTCTTGATTTAGCTGTGACTGCTAATATGGTTGAAAAATCTGGCGCATGGTTCAGCTACAATGGCGAACGTATGGGTCAAGGTCGCGAGCAAGCAAAACAATTCCTTCGTGATAATAAACCAGCCATGGTTGAATTACGTGAAAAACTTTTGGCAGCGAAAGGGATCGGCCATTTGTTATTAACAGCCGAAAGCCAAGGCGAAGCTGATATTTTAGATGCTTCTCCAGATGAGGCAGCAATGTCTCCGAAGGCTTCTAAAAAAGCAGCTCCAGTTCCGGTGATAGAAGAAGTTTCTGACAAGAAAAAGAAGAAGCACTAAGAATGCATTTTAGTAAGCCCTGATCCTTCGTTACCTTCCTTGCTCAGTCTTGCGGCGTACCAATGTACGCCTCGCCGGCCGCACCTCATCCTTCGCGACGTCGGCGCCTCGGCTGAGGGCTTATAAAATGGATTCTTGAATTGCGCTTGCGAAACGTTTTTTAAATCGTGCCCAAAAGTAGTTTCACAGCTGGAAGAAATTCAGTAAATTAAAGAATTCGATTTTAAAAATAAAACAGGCCCACTTCAAGCGAGCTTTTTTAATTTTATTTGGTAGGCCCTACCACAATTTCGGAAATTTTATCAAATGCAATTTTTAAAAGAAACAAAACATCGTCCATGGGAATTGCCAACAAATAGTTGGTCTTGGCGTCAATCCTGGAATGACTTGTTGTTTGTTCACTACCGCATCGATGTAAAAGACATTCGTCATTTGGTTCCACATGAATTAACCGAAAGTCGGTCGGTGTCTTGCCGGTGTGGGCCTTGAAGGCCCGGTTGAACGGCCCGATGGACTGGAAACCAGCATCCAGCGCAATGCGCAGCACCGGCAGCTGGGCCTGCAGCGGGTC
>JAYVAZ010000298.1:0-5835 GCA_043750675.1 Pseudobdellovibrionaceae bacterium
AATCCTATCACGGCCCAGCAGGAACTGGCGGAGCTTCTATTGGTGTTTTGCCTTTTTGCTCGGGATTAAACAAAGTTGGATATAACAAAATCGTTGCCCCAAAAATGATAATCATAATAACTGCAATTTTAGCTAAGGTTTTATGGCTCATATTATTATCTCCTGCAATTTTATATTCTTATATTACAAAAAGAAGAATACCGAATAGTTATATTCGGTATTCTGTGTCGTGTTGAGTTTTAAAGATCGAAGTCCTTAAAACTTCATGGATTAGGGCTGCTGTTGGTAGAGTTAGAAGTACCAGGATTTGACAAAATGTTTCCCGTACTTGTGCCAGTACTATTAGTACCATTCGTACCTAAAACATAGTCATCCGTAAACTGTTGTCTACTGGAAACTGGTCCTCTAGCTCGGTCTTGAGCATCGAGACTGTACGCGCCGTTAGCGCGATTCATTCTCGAATTAATATTTCCATCATTTTCTAAACTGGGAGTAACCCGCGGCATAATACTAGTCCCTACAACCGGATCATTTACCGTCGGTACGACCAGCTGATCAGTGGTAACCGCTTGATTCGGCGCAAACCGTTGATTTAAAACGGGTGCTGTATTAATTGCGCCCGATGCGGGAGTATCCACATTTGGAGTAACTGGAGCCAACGTCGGATCGATCACTCTTGAAGATTGTAAAGTATCAGTACCGACTGGCACGCCTACCGAACCCGTTTCATATCCTGATCCAATAGTAGCCGTTCCGGGAGTAGCCGTTGTTATTGCCATTCGATCCCTGGTAAAAGCCATTGCAACAATAATTGCTAGTGCTATTCCAATCGCCCAATAAACAGTACGATCCGCCGCCCATCCTGTATGTGTGCCCATCGTTGTTGTTGCCATAAAACAATCCTTTCAGAAAAATTTTCCGCCACTAAGACTTCGTTAATTTGTAATGCAAATTAAATTCCAATTTAAAATGAGCTGAATACCAATGCCTTCCTAATTTCCATTATTTTGCCTCATTCATGAGGCAAAACGCCCTCTGTAACAACGCAGAAATCAATTAAATAAGATTAACTAAGGTTTTTATTTTGCACTTCCATTTGGTTTATACCGATTAAACTTACATAACGAAGGGATAAAAAATGGAAAATCAAATGAGTGACATTCAACACTTTTCTAAATTAATTAAAGAAACAAAATTTACAATGTTCACAACTGTGGATCTTAGTAATGGCTCTTTATATAGTCGGCCGATGACAGTTCAACAGGTTGAATTTGACGGAGACCTTTGGTTTTTTGCCGGCCTTCCTTCTGAACTGGTACAGCAAATCGAACACAATTCGAAAGTAAATTTGGCTTTTTCCAACATCAAAGAGTTTTCTTTTCTTTCGGCCCAGGGATATGCGCAAATCGTTAAAGGCGATAAATCAAAGGAAAAGGAACTTTGGAATCCTGTTTACAAAACTTGGTTTCCCGAAGGTTTAGAAGATCCGAATTTATGCCTAATACGCGTAACCATAGAAGGTGCAGAATATTGGGAATCACCAAGTTCTAAAATTGTCCGAATGTTTGGATTTGTAAAAGGCATGATTACGAAAGATGAAAGGGCCTTGGGCCATCGCGGGCATCTGGATTTGACCCACCACTAATTTAGAATGGGTTGCTGTTTCCGAAAGACCTTTTCATAATCACTATGACTTGCTCGTAAAAGTTGTAAAGCGCTATCTTTAGAAAGGTAGCCTTTAAACTTTTTTGGATCCTCTGGCGAATAAGACTCCAGAAATTCTTTCAATCGAACAAGTTCTTGTTCCGGTAATTCTTCTATTGTTTGAATATGGGTATATTCCGCATCTTTCGTGGAAACAGCAATTACTTTTTGCTCTTTACCTTTACGTTTTGATTCGGTGACAATTCCACCCAATGGTCGCACTTCCAAAATAGTTAAGGATAAAATCGGCGCTTGCGAAAATACAAAGACATCAAGGCCATCTTTGTCCGAAGCTATAGTTTTTGGAAAAAAGCCATAATTTGCTGGATAACGAATATTTTCTGGTAAAAATTCTTTGAATTTCAGCAGACCTGTAGAATCATCAATTTTATATTTTGCATGAATATTTTGGGAAATCTCAACAACAGCATTTACTATCTTGGGAAAATCCTTACCTACTTCGATATCGTGCCATGGGTGCATAAATTTCCTTAATGCATTTTTATAACGACCTTTATGCAGTCGTCTTTTTCGTTACTAAAAGTTTTATAGGCGTTTGGTCCGTCATCTATATTAATACGATGAGTGATTACAAAAGAAGGATCCACTTCATCAGCTAAAATTCGAGTGAGAAGCGGCTTCATATATTTTTGCGTATGAGTCTGACCCATTTTTAAACACAGACCTTTACCAAAGGCAGCTCCGAACGGAATTTTGTCTAGGAATCCGCCATAAACTCCGGGCACAGATACCGTTCCCCCTTTGCGACAAGCCTGAATCGCTTGGCGCAAAACGTTAGGTCGATCAGTTCCCAATTTTACCGCCATTTTTGCACGATCCAAATTGGCCATAAAAGTATTTCCGTGTGCTTCTAATCCTACGGCATCAATACAAGAGTCAGGACCGTTTCCACCCGTCCTTCGTTTAATTTCATCAAATAATTCTTCTTCTTCTTCAAAATTAAGTGTTTCGGCGCCGATATTTCTAGCCATCTGTAATCGCCCTTTAAAGTGATCAATACAAATGACTCTTTCCGCGCCCAACATAAATGCGCTTCGGATCGCCATTTGGCCCACTGGACCGGCTCCCCAAACAGCAACGGTATCGCCCTGTTTAATATTGCAGTTTTCAGCCGCCATGTATCCAGTAGGAAAAATATCACTTAAAAATAGAACCTTTTCATCTTCAACTCCTGCCGGAATGATCAGTGAATTGGTGTCTGCATAAGGTACTCGGATGTATTCAGCTTGGCCGCCGGCATATCCTCCATAAAGGTGCGAATAGCCAAATAAACCCGCCCCAGAATGACCGTACAATTTTTCGGCAAGTAAGGCATTAGGGTTGGAATTATCGCAAGCAGAATATTCTTCCGACTTACAGTGATGGCAACTTCCGCAGCCAATATCAAAAGGGATAACAATTCTGTCCCCAATCTTCAATTTATTAATTCCGATTCCAATTTCAACCACTTCACCCATAGTTTCGTGACCTAAGATATCACCTTTTTCCATAGACGGGATTACGCCATCATATAAATGAAGGTCAGATCCACAAATTGCCGCCGTCGTAACCCTAATAATAGCATCTTTAGGATTTAAAATTCTTGGGTCACGAACTTGCTTTACTTGGACATCGTGTTTGCCCTGCCAACAAAGTGCTTTCATTTTACTTCCTTATCAATTGAAAACAAAGTCATAGGCGGGAGATTCCTCTCTTCCACTGGATTGACCTTCCGTCGTGGGAATTTCGCCAGTTTCCATATAAGCTTTTAGTCTTCGGAGATTTATTTTTGACAAACTATTAGGATCTTCCGCAGTCAATTTTGTTAGTAGTTCAGTTAGTCTGCCACCTGGGACAGAGTAATCCATACTCAAACTAACAATAGTTCCTTCATTCCGGGGAGCATGAGTAAACCAAACTGTGCCTTTGGTTTCTACTTCTGAATCTGGCAGACTCTGCCAGCTCATCATAAGGCCTTCTTTTTTATCAATAATTTCGGCATCCCATTCTACTTTTAATCCAGAATGTAAACGGAATACCCAATGCGATTTTCCTTCGGAAATTCGAACAACTTCAGAAATATCTTTCATAAATAAAGGGAAATTTTCAAGATTGGTCCAGAAAGCATATACTTCCGCCGGGGACTTACCAAATATAGTAATAACCTGATGACTTTTATCATCTAAAAAATAATCACGTATCGGCGCGCGAGCTAATTCAAAATTTTGTACCTGAGATAACTCCATATATCCCCATTTCAAAAAGATTAGGAGCCATTCTATCGAATGGCCCCAACCAAAATCATATTAAATTTTAAAGTCTAATTAGTTAAGACGTTCAGATGTTTCTGACTGTTGATCTTGATTTTTTCCGTCTTTTCTTACGAACTCTTTTGGATCAGAAGAAGGTTTTTCAGATTGAGATTGTTTTTCAAACGTTTCGTCCTGTCTTCCTTCAGCGCCCTTAGATTGATTTTGTTTTCCCATACCTTGAATCTCTGGTGGTTGGCCAGGAACTTGGCTGCGTTTGTCTTGACCATATTGGCTTTGTTGAGCTTGTTGGCCGTTGATTTGTTGTTGATTTGGGTTCATGCGGTTTTGTTGTTCTGGTTGTTGTTTTTGCTGATCATTTTGTTGATTCATATTTTTTCCTTTTTTTATTGTTAATCTTGTACTTTAGGATTTTGCAATAGCCCTGCCATGTACTATCTACGCCCACACCTTGCTCACCGATCTTACGAGTCATATATAAACACCACTGAGGCAAAATTTCCCCTTTTAATATGTTCTTCATTTTTACTATCATTTAGCTTTTCTGAATCTAGGTAAATTTGGCTTTCAATTTGCTTAATAGGTTTCGTCTGCAATTATTTTTGTAAGTAACAACAATACAATAAGGAGATACTATGAAAACAAAAATTTTAACTCAACCTGGTGCCGAACGCGAGCACACCAATGGATTTCAAATTTCACTGATAAGTTGGAAATCTATTTTTTCAGGTCTACTAGTAGCAATGATTACCTATTCAACTCTTATAGCATTAGGAGTCAGCATGGGAGGGGCGTCAGCTTCTAATCTAATTCAGGATGGTGGCAATGCCTCCGGCTTAGCAACAGGCGCGGCCGTTTGGATGTTGTTTTCTGTTTTATTATCTTTGGCAGCTGGTGGTTACTTCGCCGCTAGAACTTCGGTTCTAATTACGGGCCGTATGGGAGCGGCACAAGGCTTAGTCATCGCGGCTTTGTTTTTCGGCTTCATGATGTATGGTGCGGGTAAAACTCTAGGAATGGCCGGCTCCGGATTAAGTAGCGCATTAGGAACCGTCAGTGATGGCGTAGGAAGTCTGTCGTCAAGCGTAACGGTACAAAATGCGGTTGAAAATAATTTAAGCGGAATGAATTTGAAATCACCTCCAAATCAAGTAGTCCAAGGCCTTGTTAGCCGACTACTACAGGGAGATAACGAATCTGCTAAAATGTACTTAAGTGCTCAGACTGGTCTTCCGCCAGCTGAAGTTGATGCACGTTTTGCACGAATTGAAACCGATTTTAAATCCTCTTTGCAAGCAGCAGGTATCAAAGCAGCTGATGCTGTTGCAAAAACAGGTATGGCCGTGTTCTGGATGTTTGTAGCGGGCATTGCTGCCGCGACTCTTAGTGGAGCCGCTGGTACCAGACTTAATTTTAAAATGCCTATCGCCGACGAAGCCAGAGAAAGCTTCTTAGGTCGTCCGGTTACTGTCAGTTAATAAGACGGTTTTCAACTAATTATAGAAAATGGATTTGAGAAATCAAATCCATTTCTTTATCGGTTTTTCTGCTTGCCTCTGTATTTGTCCCTGGCTAGAAAGAGGCTATGACTAAAAATCAAACTTCAGTTTTAATTGCTGGCGCTGGGCCTACGGGATTAGTTTTAGCCCTATGGTTAAAACGGCGTGGAATTAATTTTCGAATTATCGATAAAAGCACTGCACCAGGAACAACTTCCAGAGCAATCGCAGTTCAAGCCCGAACGCTAGAATTTTATAAACAGCTTGGAATTGCAGATCAATTAATTGAAGCCGGAACAACTACTCCGCAACTTATTCTTCGCCATAAAGGTAAGATTGCCGCCGTTGCTAAATTCGGTGCT
>JAYVAZ010000299.1:0-2402 GCA_043750675.1 Pseudobdellovibrionaceae bacterium
AAAATGGGGCGTTCCATTTCAGAACTGCGCCTACTTCCAAAGTCTTTTTATTTCCCTAAAATTAACCGGTCAAGGCTGGGGACACAAACTGTCTTTGGAAGCCATTGAACTTTTAAGGCAAATAAAAACCGAAGCGATAGTTACGCACTCCTGGAAAGAGTCACCGAATGATTCTTCCGGAAAATACCTACGAAAATTAGGCTTTGAATTAGTCACCACTCATCCGAAATATTGGTTTGATGTAGATTACGAATGCACTCGTTGTGGACGCCCTTGTATCTGCACCGCTGAAGAAATGATTTTGAAATTAAAATGAAAAGGAAATTATGAGCACATCATATTGGTTAGATCGCAGTTTTCGCACGGAAAAGAAAAGTTTTGATGCCGTTGTTGTTGGCGCCGGAATTTCCGGATTGTCGGCGGCTTACTGGTTGAAAAAGGAAGATCCTGGTCTAAGTATCGCTGTTGTCGAAAAAGGCCGTGTCGGAATTGGTGCCAGCGGAAGAAATGCTGGTTTTATTACTTGTGGTTCGGTTGAACACTTCAATCGTATGATTTCAAAACATGGCAAAGACGAAGCAACGGAAATTTGGAAGTTTTCAGAGAACAATTTAAAATTGCTGGAAGAACATATCATCCAGGACGGCGGCGACGCGATTCTATTCGAGAAAAAGGGATGTTATTCCTTAGCCGCACAAGAGTCAGAATTTAAAGAGTTAAAAAATGTCGCCGAAATTATGGCCGGTCTGAAAATACCGACGCAAGTTTATAGCAACGCAGAAGTAGAAAAAAATGTTGGGGCCGCCGGTTTTGTGGGTGGTATTAAATATCTAGACGATGCAACAGTACATCCGGTTCGCTTGTTAGAAAAAATTGTCAGCAAATTAGATGGAGTGACCATTATTGAAGGCACGGATGTTCAAGGATACTCGGAAGGACCTGGTGGAACACGTTTATTGAAAACCGATGGTGGGGATATCGAAACTTCAATGATCATCTATGCGCTTAACGGCTACTCGGCAAGTCTTCATCCTTATTTTGCCGATAAGATCTTCCCGACTCGTGGTCAAATTTTGATGATGGAAAAAACCGAACGTTTTATGGACGGACCTTCGTACGCGAATTTTTATCTGGATTATTTCCGCCAGCTACCAACCGGTGAACTTTTAATTGGTGGATTTCGCCAACTAGAAAAAGCAACAGAGGTGGGATATTCTGATCACACAACGGATGTCATCCAAAACGCTCTTCATCATTTTATCCAGACCCATTTACCTGTACTAAAAGGTAAACAGATTTCCCATCGCTGGGGTGGAGTTATGGGATTTTCAAAGGATGGACAACCCCTAGTTGGGGCATTGCCTGATGACAATCAAGTCTATTTCTTAGGGGGCTACACCGGACACGGAATTGGCCTAGCCTTTAACACTGGAAAAGCATTGGTTGATATGATTTTCGGGCGCGAAGTTCCCAAATGGTTATCGGCGCGCAGATTCGGTTGATTTTTATTTATGTCAGAAAACTTACTTAAAAATGCGATCAGTTTGGATTTTGTTCGCCGTTTGTCGGCCGACTTAAAAAAACAAAGTCATTTATTTAAAATAGAATTTAATCAAAAACAGTTTTTGAACGCGTTTTCGGATTCCCATTGGAGTACTTTGGAACTGAAACAAAGGGCGCGATTTATCGTTTCGCAAATGGGTTCCAATTTGACCGGTGCCTATCGCGACCAGATTAGGCTGATTTCTCCGCTGGCGGAAAAACACCAAGGTGGACTGAAAGCGATGATTTTTCCGGACTTCATCGAAGTTTATGGCCAGGATGATTTGGATTCTTCTTTGCGGGCGCTGAAAGAATTCACATCTTATTTTAGTTCTGAATTTGCGATTCGTCCTTTTATTGTTAAATACGAATCGCAAATGCTAAAAGAACTTTTAAAAATGTCGAAGGATTCCGACCACCATATACGCCGTCTTTCCAGCGAAGGTTTACGTCCGCGTTTGCCCTGGTCATTCAAGCTAAGCAAATTAATTACAAATCCCGAGCTAGCGCTTCCCGTCTTAGAAAATCTTAAAGATGATCCTTCCCTTTATGTACGCAAAAGTGTAGCCAATCATTTAAATGACATCAGCAAAGATCATCCAGAAATGATTTTAAAATTAGCCAAATCCTGGCATGGAAATTCTGAACGAACCGACTGGATATTAAAACATGGGCTTCGTACCTTACTAAAAAAGGGAAACCCCTCGGCGTTGAAACTTTTCGGGCTTCGGCAAAAAAGTTTACCGGAATTACAAAAATTGACCACAACTGCTAAAGTATTTAAAATTGGAAAACATTTAGAATTTACGGCCCAGTTTGCATCGCCAAAAAACTGTAAAGATACTTTGCGAATTGAATAC
>JAYVAZ010000300.1:0-2891 GCA_043750675.1 Pseudobdellovibrionaceae bacterium
CCCCGCCGGCCAAGCCTTGTAATATTCTAAAAATAGTCAGGGAAAATAAATTCGGTGCAAGACCACAAGCGACCGATATCACCGTGAACAAAATAATACATCCTAGGAAATAGGGACGACGCCCAATTCGATCTCCCAACCACGCCGATACAGGAAGAATAATAGCGTTTGCGATTGCATACCCAGTAATAACCAAAGAAATATCTTCTAAAGTTGCTCCTAGGTTTCCCATCATCGTTGGCAAAGCAACATTGACGATGGAAGTATCGATAATTTCCAACAAGGAGGCAAGTACTGCAACAAATACGATCAGCTTAGATTCGCGAGTCAAAGGAACTCCTAATGAATATGAACTTTAACTATGGCTGACAAACCGGCCTGCAATTTTTCGATGTCGTTTTCATTCAAATTTGGCAACTTGATTTTAACCGGCACTCGTTGCACTACTTTGGTGAAATTTCCGGTAGCATTATCCGGAGGCAACAACGTAAATGTTGAACCCGTCGCCGAACTAATACTTTCGACTTCCCCTACTAATTTTCTACCACCCAACGCATCGATTTTTACTTCAACCACTTTACCGATACCGATGTCGCCAATATCCGTTTCCTTGAAGTTAGCCGTCACCCATCTTGATTCCGAACTAACAAAACCAATCAAAATAGAACCCGGATTTGCCAACTGACCAACCTCTGCCGAAATTTTAGCAATCACTCCATTTGACGGGGCCCTAATTTGCGAATGCTCTAAATTAATTTCCGCCTGAGTCGAACGCGCCACCGCCGTATCATATTTCGCTTTCATTTCGTTATAACCGGCCGTCGCCGAATCAAATTGCTGCTGCGAAACCACTGACTTGGACAAAAGATCCTTCAATCGATAATAATTTTTTTCCAAATCTTTTTTTCGAGCCTCTAAAGAAAGAACTTCACTTCTGGCTGCATCCAACGAGGTTTTATATTCACGATCATCGATCTGAATTAATACATCGCCTTTTTTTACCCTTTGGCCGTCGCCCGAAAACACTTCACTAATATAACCGGGTACTTTAGCGGCAATCAAAACGGTGTGCGCTTCTATCTGCGCATTATCAGTTTCAACGTACATCAAATATTCATAAGTATAATAAGCCACGATCAAAACAACGATCGAACCTATACCTGCCAACAGTTTTTTCTTTTTATCCATAATCATGTCCTTTTAATTAAAATCGTATAGGTGTTGTCCGGTCGCCAATTCCAAATTTATCAAAGCCTCAATCGCACCAATCTGCGCCGTCACTAAACCAGCCCGGGATCGAAATAAATCCAACTCGGCATCTAACAAATCGGTCGTGGTACGAACACCCTGACGTCGACCCTCCTTATCCAAACGAATTGTTTCATTGGACTTTTCCACATCGGCAACTTTGGATACGTAAACTGTATTAAAATAATTGAATTTTCTTTTCCAGAATTCGACGTCTTGCTTGGCTTTCAATTCTGAAATTCTCAAACTATTTTCCAACTGGGTTTTTTGTGCAGCCGCTTCGTGCGACTTAGAAATGGAACTCATACCATCAAACAAATTCCAACTGAGATTCACGCCAATCTGATAGGCTTCGCGGAAAGCATCCGAATCATCGAACCGATCGTTGATATTATTATAATATTGATATTGTGCAAACGCCGAAACTTTTGGCGACCAGTAACGGGAAGCCGCCGTAGCCAAACTTTCGGTGGCTTGTACCTTTTCCCTAAGCGCGACCAGATCTTTTCGTGCGTCCGAATTTTGTGCCTTTAAACCAGACATATTTTGATTCGACAGAATAGGTAACTGTCCGGACAATTCGCGATCTTCCACTTCTTTGCCTAGAATTTCCCCCAATCGATACCTGGATAGTTCATAATTATCCTTGGCATTTAAGACTTCAGATTTCGCTTCGGAAACCTGCACTTCAACCCGAAGGACATCATAGTTTGTGGAAATTCCAGCGCGTTTGAATTCCTGTACGTCTTTTAAGTGATCATTAATCGTTTTCAGATTCTGTTCGGATACGTCTTTTAATGCCTGTGCGGCTAAAGACTTGTAAAAAGTTAAAGTCACTTGTTTTTCGGTAGAAAATTTAATCCAGTCAAAATCATTCATTGCTGACGACCGCTGCGATTCAGCTGCGTCCAATCGGTGAAACGAGGCCATTCCATCAAACAAAGGTAAAGTAGCGGTTAACGAATACTGTGTAGTGGGAATCACTTGCGCAATGGTAGCTGGCGCAGCTCCTAAGTCGATATCCACTAACATATATTTCTTTTTTGTTAAATAATTAATCGATCCACTTAACGAAGGTAAAAAGGGTTGGTAATTTTCCTTTTTGTTCCAGTAAGCCTCATCGTACGCGGCTTTGGATCGCTGCACTTGCGGGGACTGCAGTAAGACTTCTGCGACAAGATCTTTTAGACCGACTGTCGCGGCCCAAGCCGAAATCGAAAAGATGAGATTCAGAACTAAAAAGCTGAAAATAAAACCGTAAGAGAAATTGATTTTTTGCATATCAGGCCTTTAGTTCACATGTAGGTATAACCGTTGTAACAAGAAATGGTTTGTAAGACAAACGATTTTGTGATTAAACTATTAATAATGCCAAGAAAGAAAAACCTCCTTATCGATGATACTGTTGTCAACCCAATGCTAAAGGGCTACTTTGGCTATTGTTTATTCAAATCCAGCGCTAAATTTCGTGCGATTATGGATGAATCTTTAAGCAAATATAAAATTCAAGTCCATCATTTAGGCATTTTGAAACTTTTAGAACTAAACGGCCCCACCAGTCAGATCAAATTGGGCGATGACTTAGGAATCGATAAGGCAACTATTGTGAAAATGATTGACCATCTTGAAAAGAACAAATTGGT
>JAYVAZ010000301.1:0-3280 GCA_043750675.1 Pseudobdellovibrionaceae bacterium
CATTTGCACAATCCAGCTCCGGCGCGAAGAGTATCTTTGATGTGACTTTCAAAGCTATCAGACTCCGACATGACGGCCGCGATTCCGCCCTGGGCCCAAGAAGTATTGGCTGAAGGTGCTTTGTCTTTGGTAACTACAGCGACTTTCCCCAGGTGTGCCGCCTTCAAAGCAAGAGCTAATCCAGCCAAACCTGATCCGATGATTAGAAAGTCCGTTTTTTCAATTTGTTCCGAAGATTTTCTCATGAACACCCTTTTAATGCTTTTTTTGTCATTTGCAAAGGAGTCTTGCTTGATTCTTTGCAGAGAGTAAAACTACAATAAATTAAATAAGATGCGTAATAAATTAGTTGCTGTTTATTTGTTGGTTTTTCTGTTGTTCGCTGGACTTATGGTCTGGCGAGCCGATAACCTTATGTTCGCGGATAAACTAACTTGGAGCGAGGCTCAATCACGGGCTCAAATTTCTGCCCTTGTTCATAGTTTAGAATCAGAATCCCAATTATTTTTAAGCGTCGCCGAACAAACTTCTAAACAACTTGGCGACACCGATAAAGATTACGCGAAGGGCGAAGTTTTCGATCAATTTTTATTTTTTGCAAAGTTAACTCCTCCGGCGGCGGAGGGACAAGAATGGATTTTGAAAAATAAATTTAATTTCGAGCCATCTACCATTAAAACTTGGAGTGCTTCATATTCTTTGCTAGCGATTAAAAATATTGCACCTGAGTCAGTTAAGCCGGGCGAACTTTCTCTTTTCACCTTGTTGGACCCGAACAGAAATATTTATTTGCTTTGGGTTTTTCATTTTCCAAAAAATAATTGGGCTTTGGCAATTACGGACTCGCGGGTGTTGCAAAAGTTAATCGACGGCCAAAAAGGCCAGATGAGTACCTTGGCAATCATTAATGACTTAGGTCAAACCTTAGGGCATTCGACACCGGAATACATAGGCAACTTGTTAACTGAAGATCCCATGATTGCCGAAATGTTGAAATCAAAAAATCCCAGCGGCTCGGGATTGTTCAAAGATTTAAATAATCAAGAAATTCAAAGTTTTTACGAAAAAAATCCGATCGGAAACTTCTACATCGTCATTATGACTTCAGTAAAACAACTTTTGTCGGAACGAACTGGTTTACAAATTCAGTTTATTTTGCTGAGCCTTGGATTTTTATTAATTGGTTTGGCGTCGATCTTTTTCTTAACCAAGGGTGCTGATGATGAGTTGCCGCCGGCACAACCGATGCCTAAGAGTCCGGTATTTGATCCAAAGACCAATACTCCAAAACCGGCGCCGAGTGGGACGCTAGCTGCGCCCAAGTCCGAGGCCAGTACTGAAGCCAAACTTCAAAATTTTATGAGTTTATCTTCGACCTTAGTGCATGAATTTCGTGCCCCCCTGAATTCCGTATTGGCGCATACTCAAATTTTGAAAGCCAAAGAAAAATCAGAAAATTTGGATGTCATCGAAAAGGAAACAAGAAGCATGCGCGATATTATGCAAAAGCTTCTGGTGTTCTCGGGTGAGGCCGAAGTAAAAAGGGGACCAGTTAAGGTAGAGGCCCTCATTCAAAGGGCACTCAATCTTGTTCAACCAAAGTTTGCACAAAAAAATATCAAGCTCATTAAAAACTTTCTGCCGACGGGAGATATCACTAGTTCGGAAGACCTACTGTATAAAGTTTTTGTACACGTTTTAAACAATGCGATTGAAGCAATGGATCGAGTGGCCAAAAAAGAATTGTTCATTGGTCTTAAATCCAACAGCGAGTGGGTAGAAATAGAATTTAAAGATACGGGCGAAGGCATCGAAGCAAGAAACCTAGAAAAGATTTTTGATCCATTTTATACGACAAGATCAAATCTCCAGCATAGCGGACTGGGGCTTTCCTCTTCGCTGGGAATAATGAAAGAGCTGAAGGGTCAGCTGACGGTTCAATCTGAATTAGGAAAAGGCTCTTCAGTAAAGGTTTATATTCCATTGAAATCTTCTGATGAGGGTTATGGCATTGTTGAGACTAAAAGAATAGCGGTATCTGCAAATTTAATGGAGCCACCAGCTCCAAAAACTCCGCCGCCGTCGCAGCGAAAAGAAATGGTCATCAACAAGGACGATTTAAAATTAGAGTCCGTTACCGACGATACTGTTCCACAATTGAAGCAATTTTTAGTTAAAGACGGTAAAGAAAACTTTCCACCGTCCCCACTCAATCCTGGAATTGACATTCCTGATCTGGATAAAAGTAAACCGGCGTTTATGGCGGCGGCGCCACCTACTTCAACCGTGGATAGCGGAACCCAAGCATTCGTTTTGGTTGATGATGAGGTCGACGCCGCGTTAGATTCACTGGATGAAATTTCCGAAGAAGCGGCTGAATCGGAAAAACCTAAACCAAAAAAGAAGCCACAGCCGGCCGAAGATGTCGAAGAAGATGTGGCTCAGGGGTTTTTAAAATTAGAGGCCCCGGTTGCTCCGAAACCTTCCCCAGTGGCGATCAATTCTCCAGCAAAAACGGTTCGTTTGGAAAAACCTAAAATACAATTAAATAAAAAAACTGAGTCCGATGAATTATCATTTACAGTTAGAAAGCCGGGCGGGAAAGTATGAAAATACAATCCATCCGCCCTCAGTTTACAGTTTTTTTATATTCAATTAATGTGGATTCTGTTTCCGATATAAAACGTCTGCTAACCACCGCAGGTTACGAGACTTTTTTATTTACTGAAGAAGCGACTTTACTGGATCGCCTGAAGCAAAGCCCTCCGCATGTGATTATTTTTGAATTAGAAGGGATCCAGGACTCGTTAGCCGCGTTGGTGGAGTCAGTATTGAAAATTAATCAAGAAGTTCAGTTTATTCCAATCATCGATGTTGCAATGTCGGTTGAACTTTTGGATTTCCGCGAATTTAATTTTGCGTTGCCTTTGACCCTGGGTGAACATTTGGCTGACCGCTGCTTGTGGTTTTTAGACAAAGTTTGCGAAGGCCTTTACTATTTTTATCAAAATGAACAATTGATTAAAATGAAAAAGGAAAACGAAACTACCCAGAAGAAAATTGCTAATGAGGCTGAAGAGCTAAAGGCCGAGATCGCCAAATTGCATTTGTATTCAAACAATATTAACGTTGGTCAAGTTTTTGAATCTTATAAAAAAACTTGACCAACGTTAATATTATTTGAATGCAAATGTAATTTGGCGATCTTAGCCTTTAGTTCTTCAGCCTCAATAGTGATTTTTTTCTGGGAAGCTTCATTTTCCTTTTTCATTTTAATCAA
>JAYVAZ010000302.1:0-6690 GCA_043750675.1 Pseudobdellovibrionaceae bacterium
AACCAAATATTTCTTAACTTGCGTCAAGTGCATAGGTAGGCAGTTTAATGTCAGCCTAAGAATGCTCATAGATGGTGAAGTCACTCAAGTCGATCAAAAAATTTGTTTCGTATCTGGCGGACTTCTTGATCAAAAAAGCAAAGGAAACTTCGATGCAGGTTGTGTGGGGAAAAAATTAAAAGACACACAAACTGAGCTTGAATATTTAGTTTCCTGTTCAGGAAGATCCGATATGCGCATGTCGTGGAAACGCCTATCTGCCACCGACTTCACATACACTTCGAAAGACGATCAGTTAGAAATCGAAGCGACCTATAAATACGTCGGAGAAAAATGCGATGCCGATGCGATCAGAAAATAAAGTATTTTTCAGAAAAACAATCCCATTACCCAAGGAGTCTTACTGCATGAACAAATCAAAATTAAATCCTAAAAATATCCGCATCAGTAAAAAACCATTGCTGCGACTTCTAAGTTTCATCATTCTTATCGCAGCCCCTACTTTAGCTTTTGCAAGTGTTGAAAGCTCTCTGAGTGCTGTTCAAGAGAAACTAGTTGGCACAATTTTACCACTTGGCGCCATGTGCGGGCTTGTTGTCGCGGGACTTAGCTTCGTTGCAGGCCACGCCAACGCAAAAGCCCATCTCATGTATGCCATCATGGGGGCTATTGTTGGATTCGGGGCCGAATCCATTGTGTCGTTAATCAGAAGCCTCGTGCATTGAGGTGAATCGTGGGTCTTAAAACATCAACCGTTTATAGGTGCCTAGACAAGAAGACATTAATTTTTGGGTACGAGCTTGTGGATCTGTTTTTGGTGTTCACAGTGCTCGCCTTTTTAAATCTGGTTCTTGGACAGGTGCCGTATAAGTTTTTTTTGACATGGGGGCCGAGCATAAGCTTGGCACTTTTTATAAAAATAATTAAACGAGGGAAACCCGATAACTATTTGCTGCATTTTCTAAGAGCGTATTTTCAACCAAAAATTTTGTCGGCATTCCCGCTTTCAAGCAAAAGATCGAGATTTACCAAACCGAAAGGATTAAGCCTATGAATACAAATCTTGTAGATCGACTTTAAGTCTGGGGATTTGAGGAAGGAAAATTAATTTTTAAAGACTTATCTTTAGGCTCAATTTTAGAGCTTACGCCGAAAGATATTTCGTGCAGTACGGATGAGTATTTAAACTCTTTAAAAAGTATCTCGATTGATTTGTTAAATGGCCTTTCAGAAAATTTATCAATTCAGTTTGTGCAAATGACATCGGGCGGAGCTGGTCAAATCATTGAAGAGCACGCTTCTTTGCTGCAGCCGAAATCAAGCGAGCTATCAAAGTCATTATTAAATGAAAGAGTTCGTAAAATTTCTGACCTTGACCAGCATCACGAGATCATTGATCAAAAGCTCTATGTTGTTTTAAGACGAAATTTTGTGAATAAACTCAAAAAACAAAAGCGGCGTTTTAAATTATTTAACTCGTCTGATAGTTCCGAAGAACATTTTTCAAGATCTGTTTTAGAACCTGAGCTAAAGCTCTTTAAACAGATGGAACAAAATATTCAGAAAAGCTTTGAAACCCTCGGAATTCGTTCAAAGATTTTAGCTGAAGATGAAGTTTACTCGCTCCTTTATAAGCAGTGGAACCCTGATGGCCTACTTTTAGAGAATTCTTTTAATTCAGAAGATATTCGTGACGGACTTTTGTTGAATGACTTTATTATTACACCACGTGGATTTATGATCGGACGGACTCATCACCGCGTGTTGTCGCTTAAAATCATGCCAGAGAAAACGTTTGCGTCGATGGCTGAAAAATTACGCGAGTTGCCTTTTGGATCAAATTTATATCTAACTATACAAGTACTCGAACAGGCCAGTGAAGATATGGCGCTTAAAACTCAAAGACGCGTGGCCTACGCGATGTATGCGGGCACAAAAGGCGTTCAAGATTTAGAAAGTGCCGCTAAACTTCAAGACATCGAAGCCGTCCTATCGAAGCGAGTCAGCGGTGAAACGAAGATCTTCAGCGTCGCGCTGAACGTTCTTCTAAAAAACGAAGACGAAAGTATTTTAGATGCGCAGTGCTCAGAAGTTTTAGCTAAATTTCGTGAGCTTTCGGGATCTGAAGGAATGCTTGAGTCACTTGCAGCTAGTCCCATATTTTTCGATCTAAGTTTGCCGAATGCCAGGTGCTCAGACCGAACTCGGCGCATGAACACGGAGGTTCTTGCGGATTTTTTGCCTATTTTCGGTGACTGGAAAGGGCACGCGATACCTCGAGTTATTCTTCGTAATAGATCAGCTGGTCTTGTTGGTTTTGATCCTTTTTCGCCTACGCTGACGAATTATAATCAAGTGATCAGTGGCGGAAGCGGTGCCGGGAAAAGTTTTTCGACGAATGTTCTCATCACACATTTGATGAAAGAAGATCCAAAGGTATTTATTCTAGATATTGGCGGCAGCTACCGAAAGACGACTGAAAACTTCGGCGGGCAATATATTCCGATTGGCTCCGATTCAAAGATTTCGCTGAATCCCTTTGATCTCAGCGACAATTCGATTGAAGCCATTGATCAGAAGATCAAATTTTTAACATCACTCGTAGAATTGATGACCAAAGAAGAGGACGAAAAAAGTATTCGAAAGCTTGAACGCTCTGAAATTGAAACCGTTATTAAGACTATTTTGCGAGATAAACCAGAGCCTAGACTTTCTGATCTAAAAAATGCGCTATTAGAAAGTACTGAGCCCGCCGTTCAGAAAATGGGTAAAATCTTAGAGCCGTGGTGCGGGGATTCGCCTTACGGTAAGTTTATTGATCAGAAGTCCAATTTAGAGCTGAGCCAAAAAATTGTTTGTTTTGATTTAAAAGGTCTTGAATCACAACCAGATCTTCAAGCGGTGTGTTTATTTTTGATTACGGATCTTATTTGGCGAGAAGTGCAGAAAGACCGTATCAACGCTAAATTTGTTGTTTTTGATGAATGCTGGCAGTTGCTAGAAAGCGAGGCTGGTGCCAGGTTTTTAGAGAGTGTATTTCGTACTTTTAGAAAATACAAAG
This sequence comes from Pseudobdellovibrionaceae bacterium, assembly GCA_043750675.1. Lineage (GTDB taxonomy): Bacteria > Bdellovibrionota > Bdellovibrionia > Bdellovibrionales > Bdellovibrionaceae > JAYSSX01. The sequence continues at coordinate 3,062 of JAYVAZ010000302.1, forward strand.
CATCGGCAATCGCAATTTCTCAATCGATGGAAGATTTTGCGAACTCAAAGGTTTCAAGTGCGATCTTACCAAACGCTTCGGTGAAGTGGATTTTAAAGCAGACTGGTGGAAACTTAACCGCTTTGCAAAAAATCCTAAACTTAAATGAGCGCGAATTAAAGCTGGTTGAAAGTGTCACGTCTAAAAAAGGATTTTACTCAGAAGCATTTCTGATCGCCGGAGATGATAAGCAAGTCGTCAAAATCGAAAGCACACCGCTTGAATACTGGTTATCAACAACCGACCCTGTCGATATTAAAGCAATGGAAGAGATGAAGACTCAGTTTTCAACACCACTCGATTTATTTAAAGCGATGGCAGAAAAATACCCAAACGGCGCTTTCTAGGCTTTTTTCAAAACAATTTACAGAAGAGGAAAAAATGAAGAAAAAAATATTTTCTGTCTTTATGGCATTTGCTGTGTTCATCAGTTCTCCACAACCAGCGAAAGCCGACATGTGGGGGCTGATATTCCGATTTTACTTGAGATTTTAGCAAACGCCCTTCAACAGTTGATTCAGCTTAAAGCGATGCTCCAAAATACCGGAGACACGTTGGATTTATTAAAGGATGTCAATCGCGGAATTAACGACTCGCTTACACTAGCAGAAACCTTAGGCCTACGGATTGATCCTGGAATTTATCGCGATTTAAAAAATGTCGATCAAGCCACACAAAGTTTAGAAAAGATCTACGGGATCGTTACAGAATCAAAACTTTCCACCGTTCAACGAAACACGGATCAAACAGTCGCGGAAGCGATTACCTTTAACAATGACCTGAACGACTATGCTTCAAGAATTGATAAGATCGGCGAAGAAATTAAAAGATTTTCGCATGCCGTGTCGCCTGGCGGCGCAACAAAACTGACTGCGGAAAGTCTTGGGGTAATGATCCATGTTTTGAACCAACAAATGCGGGCGCAAGGCCAAGGGCTCAAACTACAAGCTCAAGCGATGGCAGTTCAAAACAAAAAAGACAAAGATCAGACCGATCAGTATTTGCGAGAAGGACAAAGCCTTAAAAATAAAATGATGGCGCTCAATCCTGAATTCAAAGTAATGAGGTTTTAAATATGGATATGAGTTGGCTATCTTCTGCGGCGAAACTGATTCACGAGATTTTTGCTTCATTTTTTTATTCGATTATACTGCTGATGATTACTTTTGGCGTGGTGATGAACTTTTTTAAAATGCCACTTGGACAGGTGCCAGAGTTTTTTCAACTGGTTGGGCGCGCTATCATTGCGGCCTTCATCTTAGCCGCACTTCCTGAAATTATGAATTTCTTAGCCGACGTGACCGATCAATTATCCGCACAAGTCGGACAGATCAATAATTTTAAGATCGTCGTTACTAAACTAGGAGAAAAAATTGGAACCTTATCTTGGTCTTGGGTCAGCGTTAAGGACTCAGTATTACTACTGATTAGTTATCTGACATTTTTTCTGTTGTATATATCAGTTTATGTGGCGGATGCAGTCTATCTATTGACCTGGACCTTGCTCTATATTTTTTCGCCGCTGTTAATTGCTGCTTTTACTCTGCCATCGACGGCTGCGGCGACCAAAGGACTTTTTCAAAGTTTAATTGAAGTTTGCTTATGGAAAATATGTTGGAGTGTTCTTGCTGCGCTACTATGGAGTTTTGCGCTTTCCGAAATTAATAAGCCCGAATACGACGTAGATTTCTTTACAGCTATCTTACTGAACATCATGTTGGCCTTTTCTGTGTTACTGACGCCGAAGATTGTGAAGGGTCTTTTACAGGGCGGAATATCTAGTACGGCAAGCTCAATGGGAACTGCAATTCTTGCGACGGCTGCCTTAACTCCGACAGGTCTACTTTCCGCAACTATAGCCGGTGGTAAGCAGCTTACCTCTCGTGCCAATTCGGAAAACCAAAATGACGTTCAAAGATCTGGCCCAAGAAAGTAAAAAGTCTAAAAACAAATTTAACTTAAAAAGAGGTGTTAATGAAATTTTCATTGAGTATTGATGCTTTATCAAAAGAAAATAATTTTTTAAAATTGATCGCAAAATTATTGTTTGCGATCGTTTTTGTTCTCATTCTACAAATTATTTTTTTGTATAATCGTGATCCGCTGCTTATCCAAAGCTCAACACGAGGTCTAGAACTTATTCAGCCTGTTAGTTTTGTGAAGTCGAATCTCGACATTAAATCTGCTGCGGAACTTATGCTCAAAGCACGATTTAACAGTGAGACTGTGTCGGCTAACTTATTTCTGTCAGACCGCCAAAAGGTCCTTCGTGAAAACGAACAGAAAGAACTCAAAAGCAGAAATATGGCTCAGACAATTGTTGCGAGGAATATCGATATTTCTAAAGACCGGGCTTTTGTTGATCTTGACCGTGTTATTGCCATTGGAGATTTACGAACAGCTATTAAAACAAAGCTAAAAATTGCTTTTGAAGAAACCGAACCAAATGAACTTAATCCGTATGGCTTAGTTCTAAGTCTTGCGGAGGTACAAACAAGTGAGGTGAAAAAATGAAATTCTTTTTGAAAATTATCCTGCTGATTTTAACTCTGCTCTATATTGATTACGCCTTATCAAAAGAAGTTTCTGTCAAAAATAAACTAGCAAAACCAGATAAGACTTTAGAGACAGAAAAATCGATTACTTGCGATGATAAAAAACCAAAGCTCGTTCGCGTCACTTCTGGCCGCGTTACTGTGCTGAATTTTCCATTTAAACCAAAGGAAGTCGTACTTGGCAGTCAGATTTTTGATTTTAAGCAGATTAAAAATGATTTGGTTATAATGGCCATGCACAGCCAAGGACAAACAAATGTTGTTGTTTATCTGGAAGAGCGCCGGTGTTCATTTAATTTAGTCACTGTCAAAACAGGGGGAGATGACATTCTGATTGTTAAAGACCCGAAAGATTCGCAGTACGAAGTGAGGTTTTAATGAGTGAGGAAACGAAACCCGTCGAAGTTAAATCTGACACGGGCACGGAATCCATCGGCGTCAGCGGATACTTTGCCGGGTCGAAGGGATCTGAAAACAGACATTTTAGGGTCATGGCCTATGTGACGCTCGCTTTGATTCTTTCAGTTTTTGTGACGGGAATATTTAGTAAACGTAAAATCGTAGGAAAAAACTCTAAGGAAATGGCATCACCTTCGTTAAGTCGTGACGTGCCAATATCCGTACCCAGAATTTTGAGTCAATCAGACAGTGTGAATGTCATCCCAAGAAAGGGTACTGGGTATTCGGAGCAGCGAAAAATTAAAGTTCTGACGTTACGAGGTTTATCTGAAATTCCAGTTGGATCTGAAACAAAAGCTATTTTAATCAGCGGCGGAACTGATGGCATCGTAAAAGCAAAACTCACCCAAAGTTTGATTGTCGATGGTGAGCCTCTGATACCCGAGAACTCGATTATTTTTGGCAAAGGTAGATCTGGCGAAGAAAGGCTTTACGTGGAATTTAATAAAGTCATTTTTCCGTCAGGTGAAAGTTTTCAGATCCTAGCGCAATCCTTTGATCCCTCAGATAAAATTCAAGGGCTTAAAGGGGCTATTGTCGGAACTCGTGCCAAAAAAATGGGAATGGCTATGGGTT
>JAYVAZ010000303.1:0-4289 GCA_043750675.1 Pseudobdellovibrionaceae bacterium
GACCGCAGCATGGCCCATGATCGCATTGCGGCCCGGAAAGGTCATTTCATGACGGCCCGGATGCTGGATAGCCAATTCGCCACGCTTGAAGTGCCCGGGCTCCTTTTACTTGGGATGCATCCTACAAAGATGCTGATGATGAACTTTCTCATATCAATAGTTTTTATGAAGTTCCCAAACAAAAGTCACGAGAAAAATCGGCTTTGAAAGAAGGCCAGTTTGTCGTAAATTCGGTATCCGCCGGTTCCTTTCTCCTAGACGCAAAGCTAAAAAAAGCGATCATGCATTTCCCATTTAAAACTTCTCTTAATGTCACTCATGATGTACAACCGCAGCCGGACGGTACGCTATTATATTTGAATAATTTAGTTTTGCAAAAAAATGAAATGGAACCTTATCAGGCTCCTTTTTCCAATATTGAAACTTATGATCCCAAATTGAAAAAGGCGAAAGTTGTCTTTCAAGCTGATCCACCTCAGGCTTTTTATTCGATAGCATGCGGAGGAGTCCAACAACTAACTGATTCGGTCATCTTAATATCGCACATGTTTATGGGCGCTTATATTTTTGATATTAAACAAAAGAAAATATTATCTACAATATTGCTAGACTTTCCCAATAGCAATGGAGCTTTACGAGCCGTTCAAAATGCAAAATTAGTAAACCTAGATGGTTTTTTATCACACTGGAAATCAACTAGCGAAGTGATCGCCAAGTAATAAACGTTTTGCGACCAGAAATTATCTTGATGGTCTTTTCAGACATTTGATCGTTCGTTACAGAACCGGAACTATTCAAACCCTGTGCAGACAAAACGTAAGTTCCACCTTTTAAATAGGTCCGTGCCATCTGCATTGTTTTAGGTAAAGTCGACCATTGTCGTAAATCAGCGCGGTCGGAAATATTCATTGCCACCCAAGCCAAACCACCTAGAAGTTCGTTTTTGCGTCTTAGTTGATCGGCAGCTACGGCCTTGGCTACTTGGGCACCTAACCTACGAGCAACCAACCAACCATAGTCATCATTTAGCGTTTTGATGGCGACTTTTTCAACGTCGTAAACGTTTTCTGTATTTAAAGTTAAACCCTTATCCGTTAAATCATAGGCCATTTTTTTTCCATTGCCTAAGGTACTTTGAATGCTGATTTTAGCACCGGAAGTTTCGCTAAAGCTGGGATATAAAATCGGGAAACGATGATTTTCGGGACGAATGTGTTTTTCCGGACCCCAACCTTGTTCAAAAATGAAAACCAATTCACCAAAGGATTTATCATTAGCTTTTGGGTCTTCTTTTACAGAGGCAAATTCTTTTTTCCATTTCTTGTAGCTTTCGTCTCTTTTTGCATTTTTGGATGCACGAACTAAATCTTCAGCGATAAAGGAATTTTTGGCGTCTAATTGGTACGACTCTTCGAATGCAATATAAGCATCGTCATATTTATGATCCGACTCCCAGATAAGTGCGGAAAGATATTTGGCAAAAGGATTCAGTTCGTAATTCTGTTTGTTGTCGGCTTTAAATTTAATTAGTTTTTCGTTGATTCTTCGACATTCCACCAAAGCATCATCATATTGATCTAACATCAAATAATTAAGCGCTAAGTAGGCATTGATTAAAACCTTTTCAAACGAATCGCCCTTATATTGGATTTGGTCTTCGCTACCTAAAGTGGCAGCAACAATATTGGATGCCGAATGGTAGTCATTTACTTCTGTGAGTTTATCAGCCTTCAAGAAGGCTTGGTTACTTTCCTTGTATTGCCCGGCAATATGCAATGCCATCGCGTAATCTAAAACGTAAACCAACTGGTCATCAGATTTTTCTGCAGCTAACTTTTCTAATTCAACAAGAGCTTCTGTGGTTTTTCCCTGTTTTAAGAGATCGCGGGATTTAACGACTTTACCTTGGTAGGTTGCACATGCAGAAAGAATAAGGAAAATAAAGGAAATGAGGAATTGAGAAAGAGAGTTTTTATTTAACAAAAATCTTGTCATTAATAAAAACTCCTTTCCTGGTTAAAACGAAAACTATAAACCGATTGTTTTCTTTTTATATGCTTTGCGAATTTGTTTATGGTCTGTCCAAGTAATTACACTTGTTTTCAAATTAGTTAGATTTAGCGTCATTTTGTAATAAACCGTTTTATCTTTTCCCACTTCTTGAACAATTGAATCTAAACGACCGTTAACGATAAAGTCTGCTCCGACTTGGCCGCCAGGTCCTTTTTTTGTTTCACCGCTAGTCATACCTGAATTTTGGTAATTATACTCATCGGCGATATCACCACGAGCTTCTTTATCAATAAAAGTAACTTTGCCAGTTTTCATCAATTCTACCCGAACCATATCCATAATACTTTGGGTATCAATGTGTTCGCTGGTTTTATTTTGTAACTGGGTCACCATTACAACCGGTGGAGTTTTTGCATTTCCAATAACTGGATGAGCAGTCAAACTAGTAACCATCGATTGAACAGATTTTTGCATATCTGTTTCTGACCATTGATCGTTCATCAAATTTTCTTTTTCTACATCATCATAATTTCCTTTTACGAAAGCTTTCGGCCCACAAGAAATTAAGTTCGTAGCCAATACTAAAATTCCTACACCACTCAAAAATAAACGGCTGTAATGTTTCATTCGGTTCTCCTCCTTAGAGATTGACGACATTTTAATCTAACTATTTTCGACTGCAAGTTAATTTTCGGAACTCGGATAGGACTCCTATCTATGAAGAGCTGGACGATTATTAGATCATCCATAGGGCCTATTAAATTGCTTATAGCCTTAGATGATAAACACCAGCCACAAAGCATTTATGCATATTAAAGAATTAATTCGATTAGATGTTGAGGAAGTCTGGGTTGTTGCTTTAAACGCACAGTTAAAAGCCCTTGCTACCGAATTAGTTTTTCGTGGCTGCGTCGATCATTGCGAAGTGCATCCTCGGGAAATCGTCCGTTTTCTGTTTAAAAATAATGCGAGTTCCTTTGTCCTTTATCACAGTCATCCCAGTGGAAACTGCAACCCTTCAAAACAAGATCTGAAGTTCACTCGGAAACTTAGCAAACTCGCCGACCTTTGTGAAATTAAGATGGTGGATCATATTATTGTTTCTTTAAATGAAACTTATTTTAGTTTTTCGGACAAGAAAAAATTGGAATAAAACTATTCGCGAACAGATCCTTCGGAATTAAAAAGTCTTTGAGCAGGATCTCTTTTAAGTTTCCGAACACTAACGACTACAAAATTATCATCAAGAACAATTTCATAACCCCCGCGACGAGCATTTTCCACAAATTGTTTTGCGTAGGCCTGTCGGTAACTATTTTGGAAATCCTGGTCATTTTCCTTATCCAAAAGTTCCCCTTGAATAATCTGATCAGGGCGTTCGAAATGTAATTCCGGTTTTGATCTTAAATCCTGAATGACGCTGGCTTCATTTCGGTCTGAAGACATATCGACGCCTTCCATGTAAGTCTTTTTTAATTTATCCGAAAATATGCTGTCGCCAATAACTGGCGCAGATAAAGTATTTTGTAAATCCGTATGCTGGCGCTTTAAGAGGATCTCTTTTTCAGTTAAACTCATATGCAAATTAATTTTATCTTGGTGCTGTAGAAAACCGCCGACTTTAGGAGAAACGGAACTTAAATCCAGTTCTTGTTCCGGAGTTAAAAACAGGATGAAGCAAATGAACGCCAAAAGTAAAAGAATAATAGATAGAATTTTCTTATCATTATTTTTTTGAATTCGCACTTTTGGCTTTGGTTTCATGAGGTTATTATCGGAAAAAACCACAGGTAACTTTAAGAATTCATCTTGACCGGAATCGTGATGATAAACTCAGTCCCGACCTTGGGCTGTGACTTAACGACGATATCGCCTCCATGAGACTGAATAATCCCATAAGTAATGCTTAGCCCTAGTCCTGTGCCCTGACCGACCGTTTTAGTTGAAAAAAACGGGTCAAAAATTTTATCAATAGTATTTTGAGTCATCCCTATCCCAGAATCTTGAATGGATATTTCCACGGCCTCTTTCGCATTCAATTCACTACTTTTTACAGTAATCCAAATCTCGCCTTGGTTTTCAATGGCCTGAACTGCGTTGCTTAAGATATTCATGAATACTTGATTAATCTGACTGGCATAACACTGAACCAAAGGAACCTTAAAAAACTGTTTATGAATCTGAATCCGACTCTTAATTTCGCCTGCGCAATCGGCACCAGTAGCGCCACCAGGCAACCCAACAAGGCACCGGGCGCGCCCATATTCATCTGCGCG
>JAYVAZ010000304.1:0-3351 GCA_043750675.1 Pseudobdellovibrionaceae bacterium
CAAATTAAATCCCTTGAAAGAAAAACAAAACCAAAGTACGAATATAAAACTTCAACAAGCGTGTTGATCAAACACGACAACTATCCTGAAATTTTCCGATAGCATCCTCCGGCTAGAGCAAAAAGTCGCAGGAGAAGGCGTATGACTTCCTACTGGCGATTACCGTCGCCTACTATGAAACCACTTTAAGAATTTAAGTGCAAACTCTGGCTTATGGTTTTGTTGCCAAACGCCGGCTGCATATTTATTAGCTTCAGCTAATGTGGGGTAAATGTGAATTGTCGACAGAATCTTTTTTAGACCGATTTGATGTTTCATCGCCGCCACATATTCACAAATAATATCGCCCGCGTGATCACCCACAATTGTCACACCAAGAATCTTGTCACTTCCTTTTTGAGTGACAACCTTAACAAATCCTCGATCTTCACCTTCGGCAATGGCGCGGTCTAGGTCGCTTATTTCATACTTTGTAATCTCGAAATCTAGTTTTTGTTCTCGAGCTTCGGTCTCACTGACTCCCACACGCGCGACTTCAGGCTCAACAAAGGTGCACCAAGGAATAACTCTGTAATCAGCCTTGAATTTTTTAAAAGGCCTGAACAAAGCATTGACCGCTGCGTACCAAGCCTGATGAGCAGCGATGTGAGTAAATTGAAAAGGTCCAGCGACATCGCCACAAGCATAGATGTTTGGATAGTTGGTCTGCATAAATTCATTTACGTTTATTGTGCCCCGATCAGATATTTTCACTTTGAGGTCTTCGAGGCCAAACCCAGTAGTGTTCGGCGATCGCCCCAAAGCAACCAAGACTTGGTCAAAATCAAAGCGAACGCTTTCACTTAAGGTTTCGCAAATGAGGAATTTTCCCTTTGAATCATTCCCGAATTTGACGGCCCTGTGAGCAGTCAAAACTTGGATACCATCGCTTTTAAATACGTCTGAAACGAGCAAACTAACCTCTGGATCTTCTTTACTTAAGATTCGATCACCCATTTCAATCAATGAAACGCTTGAGCCAAGCCTAGAAAAGGCCTGAGCGAGTTCACAACCAATCGGTCCACCGCCCAATATGATAAATCTCTTCGGTCGTTCCCGCAGATTCCATACGGTGTCACTCGTTAAGTAGCCCACTTCGTTTAATCCTTCGATGCGCGGCACCAGGGGTTTTGCGCCGGTGGCTATAATGATATTTTTTGTTTTAAGCACGCGCTCGCCAACTTGAACTTCAAAGGGCGATAGAATCTTTGCCTCGCCATTAAGACAATCAACGCCCAACGACTGATAACGTGCGATCGAATCATGGGGTTCAATTTGTTTGATGACGGCAGAGACTCTTTCCATCACTTTTGCGAAGTTGATCGTTATTTTATCAGAATCAATACCAAATTCTTCCGAACGCCTCAAATAGGACGCGATCCTAGCCGATCTGATTAAGGCTTTACTAGGTACACACCCCGTATTTAAACAGTCGCCTCCCATCTTGTGTTTTTCGATCAGGGCTACTTTCGCATGAATTGCAGAAGCGATGTAGGACGATACAAGTCCAGCCGAGCCTCCGCCAATGACGACCATATTGTATTCAAATGATTTTGGTTTTCGGTAATGCCTTCTGTTTTTTCGATTTTTAAAGTGTCCAATGGCCGCTTTCGCAATCAGTGGTAAAATACCGATGACCGTGAACGACAGAAGAATTGTCGGCGAGAGAATTCCTTTTAATGAATTAATCTGACCAAGTTGAGTTCCAGCATTTACATAGGCCGCGGTACCTGGAATCATTCCGATTTGACTGACGAACGCAAAAGTCAAAACTCTAATTTTAGTTAAGCCCAGTGTGAGGTTAACCAAGAAGAATGGAAATACGGGAACGAGTCTCAGTGTTAACACATAGAAAGCCCCTTCATTTTCGAATCCGGCATTTATCTTCTTCAGACGGTCTGCAAAGTGTAGGGCAATAATATCGCTCAGTATCAGTCGTGAAATGAGGAACGAGAGTGTAGCACCTATGGTGCTGGCAAATGAAACTAAAATGAACCCAGGCCAAAAACCAAAAATAAAACCAGCAGCCAGTGTCAGGACGGTCGCTCCCGGAACTGAAAGCGCGGTTGCAGCAATGTAAACAAGCGCAAACAACAGCGAGAACTTCATCGGGGTTGAATCATAAAGGCCCTTTAATTCTGTTTGTTTCGCTTTTAAAAATTCGAAACTCAAATAATGATTCAAATCGAAAATGAAAAATGCAGCGATCATAGCTGCTGCTAGACTTAGAAGTAAAATAATCCGTCCGTAATTCGATTTCATAAATTTGTCCTTCGCACAAAAGCTCTAACGAATAAGTGACTTGGGAGTCAACTTTGTTACACTATTTTTTGCTCAGTATAGAATGTAGCGGTCGCGAGCCAAAAGCCACTAATGTTTGGAGGTTAAAGCATGAAATGCCGATTTATAGTTCTTATTACCGCAATGTTACTGCCCTTAAAGTCGTTTTCTTTTGATCAAACCCATGCGCGGCTTGCGGAGGTGCTCGCTCATGCCGTTGTGACGAAAGGATCGACAAGCGAAGTCAATTACACCGCGCTTAAAGCGAATCCTAAGCAGCTCGAAGTTTACGTCAAAGAAATCCAGAACGTGACACAAAAGGACTTTGACTCAATGTCGAAGGATCTAAAACTCGCATTTTTGATTAACAGCTATAATGCCCTCACGCTCAAACTTATCGTCGATAACTTTCCAGTAAAGTCGATCAAAGACATTGGCGGTTTTTTCTCGAGCCCATGGAAGAAAGAATTTTTCACTCTTCTTGGCCAAAAACACAATCTCGATGACATTGAGCAAAAAATGATAAGACCGGTCTTCGCGGAGCCGAGAGTTCACTTTGTATTGGTCTGCGCCTCAAAAGGCTGCCCTCGCCTTCAAGACAAACCATTTCTTGCTGAAAATCTAGAGGCACAGCTGGCTTTGGCGACCGAAGTTTTTTTGAACGATCCATCAAAAAATAGATTTAACGTCGAGAAAGATAGGTTTCAGATTTCTAGCATCTTCAAATGGTACGCCGATGATTTTTCTAAGCAGGCTGGTTCCGTTCAAAGGTTTTTAGGTGCACATATGCGGCTACCAAGCGGAATTTCCTCTAAAGCTATAAGTGCAGCAGTCATCGAATACATAGACTACGATTGGTCGATCAACGGTTACTAATGATCTCTGTGTTCAGACGCTCGAAGGTTATCCATTCGTAGCGTACATAGGGTAATTGCCCCCTGTTTCAGGGTAGTTGTCGTGTAAGTTAATTAATCATAAGGGGTGCGTGTTTAGGATAACGCATGGGAACAACGAAACGATTTAGTCCGGAAT
>JAYVAZ010000305.1:0-2171 GCA_043750675.1 Pseudobdellovibrionaceae bacterium
AAACTGATTGGATATGAAGTCGATGGACCACCAGCCGTGATCGGTAATGATACCGAATTCGCCACTAAAGCCTGTGTACATGCTGAATCAGAATAAAACACAGCATTACTTCCTGCCACACCTGTGATCGCTACCGTTGTCACAACAGAAAGTGGGCCGGCATTGCCGTTTTCACCCATTGGCGTGACAATGACTGCCGGCGAACAAACGCCCGCAATAAAACTCATTGGTGTGTTCGCTGCAGCTGGTGGTGATGGCATCAATGCAGCAATCTTAATTCGGCTTGGATTGATCGCAATCGCTCGGGTTCCAGTCGTTAATACATTAGAAGTGTCTCTGACATTCAATGTGATCGTTTCACTGGCTAAATCCTTCATGTAAACCGTTTTTGTGTTAGTTCCAGCGGTAAATGTTAATGTTGCCGTTAAGGCGGTACCACTGCAAGAACTGCTGGAATATAAACTGGCGGCACTCAGGCCCGTGATACTTAACGGAGTATTTTGTAAAGCGTTGGCAGGATTGCCACCACTGTCTTGCAACTGTATGACGATACCGGCACTACATACACCAGAGGTCACCGATTGCATCCCTGAAATATTTACTTTTTGTGGCACACCGGCCGTGATATTAAAGGAATTGCTGTAAGACGGCGCTAATGTGCCGGAACTTGCTAACAGCTTGTAACCAATTCCGGTCTTATCAATTCCTAAGCCCATAAAAGTCGCCACACCATTGACCGCAGCCACCGTTAAAGTTCCTGACAGAACCGCTCCACTGACGTTGGAGGCAATAGACATCGTAATATTAGAACTTGCCGCAGCACCGGTCACAACCGTATTGCCATTCGCATCTTGAACCGCAACCTTGATTGTTGGTATTCCGTTTAATCCACCCGGAGCATTGGTCGGCTGGATGGTAAAACCTAATTTAGTGGCTCCGCCGGCAACAAATGGGGCCAAGGTTGTTAGTGCTGATAAACCTGATGGTGAAGACACGGATAAGGATCTAAACGGAACTACCTCATCTGAAATAATCGTACTGATAACACCTGAAGATTTACCATCCGCATCCGTATTAATTTGTGGTTGCACGATCGTGTCACCAGCAAGGCTTGAAATAAACTGTGGTTTAATTCCTGTGATAGGATTGGCGTACTGATCTTTTAATGTGATGGTGACAGTGTAAGCCGAATTGCCATCTGCCGTCAGTGGATTTGCCGGCGGCACCGTCGGTGAAATCGCGATACTTGAATTGGTCACACTGACCGGACCCGGACTGATCGTAAACTGATCCGAATCTTTGGTTAATATGCCAGATCCGTTTGTTAAGTTAGAGGTGTCTGACTTTGAAGCGGTCACAATTTTAATTCCAGCCTCTTGAAAATTAATCCCAGCAAAAGTTGCCACGCCTTTCACGGCAGTCACTGTGGCTGTACCACGAACGGTACCTAATGAAGGTGACGTGTTTGCAATCGTCAAAGTAATCTGTGGATTCGAATCAGGGCCGGCTGTGATCACGTTGCCACTATTATCCTGGATGCTGATCACTGGTTGACCTGAAAGGATTTGGCCTGCGGTGCCGCTGGTTGGCTGCGTAGCAAATACCAACTTTGTTGCCTGACCCAGTGGAATAAAATTGATGGTCACCGTATTGTTGTCTTCAAAACCACCCATCTTCAAAACAGATCGGCAGGTGTAAGTTTCACCGGGCACAAGACCCGTGATCGTTGCATGATCCGGCAAAGTATTGGTGATCGTTGAAATCAGTGTTTCCGTAATCGCAGTCAGTCCAACCTTACAATAAATTAAAATTTCATCAGCATTCGAACCTGAAGAATAGGTCACTTCGGCCGTCGTTGATGATAAAACTTGGGCTGCGATAATACCGCCATAAGGAATGGCGCCAAGATCCACTGTATTTGTGTCTTCGGCTTGTGTAGTATCAACGGCGCGAACGCGGAAAGAATAAAAGGTCTGTGGATCTAAATTGATAATCGTTGCAGAATTTGCAGGTGCCTTCACGGTTTTGATCAGTATGGGATTAAATGTCAGTGTTGTGTCGTAGATATTATAAGCAATGATCGTAGGATCAGTGGATGCCTGCCAATCCATTTCTACTTTAGTGGAAGAAACCGTTTGGACTGATTTTAACCCTAGAAAAGCCGAATCCTT
>JAYVAZ010000306.1:0-4389 GCA_043750675.1 Pseudobdellovibrionaceae bacterium
GGAAAATAAATTGAAAACTTACATTCGCTGTACGCTAGGAATGCCTAACAAAGACAAACCTTTGGTCAAAACTTCAGACACATCGTAACTCAGCAACAACCTAGCCATTTTCAGTTGCGGGGTTTCCGCGTTACCAATCGAACAGTCGTGATAAAATTGATTAAACAATTTTGCCAACTCGTAAAGATAAGTACATAAACTGGAAGGCTTGTTCTGCTGCGCACACATTAAAACATTATTATTAAAGTAGGCCATCTTCTGTAACAAACGATGTTCCGAGGCGTGAATTAATAATTCCACGTTTTGGGTAGCCGCTGGAGTGAATTCGAATTTTTTCAACAACGAATGAATTCGCGCAATCGAGTACTGAATAAATGGTCCGCTTTCTCCATCCAACTTCAACCATTCGTTCAAATCAAAAATAATTTTTTTACCCGTATCCTGACGAAGCATCCCGTATCGAATGGCACCTTTCGCCACTTGAGTGGCCGTAAGATCGATTTCCGATTGGTCCCATTCACCCCGGTAGCGTTCCAGATAATTTGTTTTAATCATTGCTTCCATGTTTTTAACTAAAGTCAGCAAGGGAACAATATTACCTTTGCGAGAACTCATGGCTCCGTCGGGAAGTTCGACAAAGTTATATTTCAAATGAAAGCAGTTTTTAGCTTTTTCAAAGCCCAATTTTTCTAAAACTTTAAAAACCTGTTTAAAATGCAGTTCCTGGCGAAGATCGACCACGTAGATGCTTTTATCAATATTGAAATCTTGGAATTTTTTTCGCGCTAATTCTAAATCTTTAGTTGCATAAAGTCCGTTACCGTCGGTTTTCAATAAGAGGCAAAATCCTAAATTTTCGGCAGTCAAATCGTAACCGATGGCGCCTTCACTTTGAATCAGTTTACCCTCAGCAAATAATTTTTTTACGTACGCCACGGAGGGAGCATCGACTTCTGATTCCCAGTACCAGCGATCAAAGCTAATATCGGCCCACTGATAAACCTGATTCATCAGCTGTATTGACCACTGCCGTGTCTCCTTCCAGAGTTCGTAGTATTCCCCACTTTGGTTTTCCAGTTGTTTCAATATTAATGTCAGCTGTTCTCGATTTTTTTCTTCTTGTGGTGTTCCGGTTTCATCTTCCAGTTTTAAATGGGCTTTGGAATAGATACTTCCAATCCACTCGCCTTTACCCGATTCAGGAACGGGTTCGCGGTTGTGATATTTTAGATACCACAAACACTTTGCAACGTGGGTACCCACATCACCGGGGAAGGTACTTCCGATAACTGAAAATCCAGAATACCTTAGGATGCGAATAAGAGAATCGCCCAAACAGGCGTTTCGAAGATGACCTACATGCAATTCTTTATGAGTATTTGGTTGAGAATACTCGATCATCATTTTTTCTTTGGAGTCCGTTAGGTTTTGCTGAAAAAAAGACTGGTCCGCAATACGGTCCATTAGATTCGCTTTGTAAAACTGATTCGTAAAAATAAAATTAACATAAGGGCCGGTCGCCTTGACGGAAACAAACGAAGAAGAAGAAATCTTTGACGCTACTTCCGAGGCTACTACGGCGGGTGATTTTTTTAGAATTTTTGAAGCGATAAAACAGCCAAAGGCTAGATCGGCCATGTTTAAATCGGGAGGCTCTACCAATAGATTATAAAAATCCATTGCGCTCAGATCAGCTTCAGTTAGCCCCGTCTGTAGCAAAGCCTTTTGAAGGTGGATGGCGGCTTCGGCGCGAAAATGGTCCCAAGACAGATTGTAACTCATGCTATCGATTTCTCCATAGAAACTGTTTTAAAGCCCCATAGCCTAAACGATAATCAAAAAAAAAGCCACGGACAATGTTTTTGTCGGTGGCTGGTAAAATCAAAATTGAACTAAAATTTAATGAATAACTACTGTACTTAATTCTTTCGCTTTAGTGACTGCTTTTTCAGCATCTACTAAACCGGCACCCATTTCATTATTTGGGGAAGGCAAAGACTGAGTCGTCATTTTTAAGATTTCTAAAATTTTAGCAGGCTTTAAAGCCTTATTTGCCGCCTTCATCAAGGCCACTACCCCAGCTACGTGAGGAGTCGCCATAGAAGTTCCATCAAAGTTCGAATAATCAGCAGGAACTGTTTTTACCGATGCAATTACCGCAACGTGAGAATCTAAGTCGGCTTTTAATTGCTCGCCTACTGACTTTTCAATCATAACGACTGGAATCTTAACAGATCCATCTTCAGAAGCCGTTCCTGACATTAAACCATCAGAGTGATTGTAAATAACAACTCCCGCAGCTCCTTTATCAACCGCGTTTTTTACTTTTTCTACAAAAGTTAAATCTCCGCGTAGAATCAAGGCAAACTTACCTTTTACTGAATCAGGAATCTCTTCCGGTTTTCCAAGACCTCCGAAAACCAATTCATTGCTTACAGCACTTTCAAAAACCGGTGTTCCTGAAAAAGCCGAACTTTTTACCTGGTGCTCAACCCCGTTTACGGTCAAAACGATAAAAGAATCACGACCTGTTCCCATAGGAACTGAAGATCTGACATCTACCCCCGGGGCAACGATGTCTAATTCAGGACCGTACTGGGAAAAATCAGCTTTTTGAATTTTGCTATTGATGGCACCAACAGCAATGACTGTTGGGTAGGCCGCGGGGAAACCGACTTCACCTGGGTATTCGTCATTACTATTTCCTGAAGCCGCCACAACAGCAATTCCGGCCTTTTCGGCTCTTTGCATGGCTTGCGCTTCTGCCGGACTTCCGGTTGGACCACCTAGTGACATACTAATGACATCGACTTTCTGTGCGATCCCATAATCGATTCCCTGAACGATTGAAGCATTACTGCAACCATTTACAGATTCACCAGTGGATGGATCAACCATACTTCCGCAAACGCGGCCCATAAGTAAACTAACCTTCGGTGCTACACCAACAAAACCGTCCGCCGCTAAAGATGCCCCGATCGTTCCCGAACAATGTGTTCCGTGACCTTCATCATCAGCATAAGGATAAGGTTTCGCAGCGACCGGGAAAAAGTTCTTTCCAGTTAAAAAATTATCTTTAAGTGCAGGATGGTCTTTATCTACACCTGTATCTAAAACCAGAACTTTTACGCCGATTCCGTAGTTGCCCTTTTCCCAAGCCTGCGGAGCTTTGACGGCTTGAATACCCCAAGGAGTGTTTTGACCCAAAGCCACTGTACGATTAGGATTACGACCATGACGAATGTATCTAGAGTCAAATGACCATGCTTTGGTTGGCGTGAAACCTAAAACTGGCTTCGGCATTTTATAAAATTTTTCTTTTTCTACGCTAGCGACTAATGAACTATTCGCCAGAACGTCCAGATCTCTTTCATTATCAGTATTGATAATAATCGTCTGAACATTTTCCAACGAGCTTTCAATGTCGGCGTCGGTATTTTGAAAGGGAGCTATGGATCTGCCCTGAACACCAGATAGTCTTAAAGAAGACAGCTTCATTCGATTTGATAATCGAAACTGCTGATCCGCATTTATAAATGCTCTTTGATCCTTCATTACGACAATATATCTAGCTGCGTTGACATCGACAGATGCTAAAACTAATAGACTCATTAGACTCAGTGTATTTATTTTTAGAATCACTTTTGCGATTGACTTCACGTTGGCCTCCATTGACCCCAAAGGATCATGCGGACCAGTTTCATCTAAGTTCTGACTACTTTTCAATCAAATCTTTACAAAGTCTTAAGATTTTTTTTGAACTCTCGAAACTTAAAATTTATGAAATCAGCCCGTTTTCAAAAAGTGGTTCCAAAATGGGTTTCAGTTGATTTGAATGCTCAGAATCAATAAAACTGATGCTAGCTATGCAAATTGCTAATAAACCTGCTTCAAATGTATCATGCATCGCGTTAGATGCTGAATAATTGATCTTCTTCCTTTTCTACTAATCATCGCACAAACCGCAATTCCAATCCTATCAAGGATTTGCTCTAGGCAGTGATATTTTATTTACCTAATACGAATCTGTAGTTAAGTTACTGCGATGAGTTTTGAAATACGTCCCTGGAATCTTTCCGATATTCCAGAAATAACAAAATTTACCGATGTGGCCATTGGCATCGATTACTATCGTGTTTCCGAACTAGAAAATATTTTTGAAAAATCAAAACTCGGCGAACAAATTTTTTCCCTTCTACTATTAGATGAAAAAAACAATATCCAAGGAATTCGAATTACCTACCCGCAGACTAAATGGGAAAAAGGAAAAGGCAAGGGCCTGAGCCCGGAAAAATGGGGCGTTCCATTTCAGAACTGCGCCTACTTCCAAAGTCTTTTTATTTCCCTAAAATTAACCGGTCAAGGCTGGGGACACAAACTGTCTTTGGA
>JAYVAZ010000307.1:0-18118 GCA_043750675.1 Pseudobdellovibrionaceae bacterium
GCAAGAAGATGAAAAACTAATAAAAACAAAGTCATTGATTCGTTTTCTGAAAGATCAAGAATACTTTTTTTCAATGGAAGATTTATTTCAACATTTTAAAAAAGAGACAAAAAAGTTTCATCATCTTAAAGAGTCTTTTTTGTTTTTGGAAAAGCCCGGTTCGACCGATCTGACGGCACGGCAATTGATTTATCTTCAAAATGGGCAGTTACACGAAGTATCCGGCCCTCAGTTGAAATTCTTAAAGGAAGAGAAAATTTCCGAACATTCGCTGCGGGAGGGATTGGCCAATTTGCTTTCTCGTCCCATTGCTAAATTGAATATACAAAACCTTGGAAAATTGGAAATCGATTCAACCGAATTTCATTTTTACATGATCAACGAACATTTAATGAATGATTCGGATCTAGAGGATTTTCTGGATTTTCTAGAAAATCGCAAAATGATTCTTGAATTATCCTTGCAAAGAATCTTTTATGAAAAGGAAATTGAACAGACCGCTAAAACTTGGGAAACTACTTTTGACGGCATCAAAAATCCAATCGTGATCATTGATCAAAATTTCAATGTTCTGCGTTCTAATGTTTCGTTTCAGAAGAATACCGGTGATCATTGTTTTAAGGTGTTCGCTGGTCGAGATACACCTTGTGAAAATTGTCCAGTAGTGGAGTCAAAAAAATCGACATTAGATAGTCAGCAGCAAATTAAAATAGGTGAAAAGTTTTACCAAGTTTTTAGTTATCCAATCGTCTTTGATGATCAGAAATTAAGTCAGCATTTCATTGTTCAATATATTGATATTACAAAAAATAAGACTCTTAAAATGAAAGTTCTGCAAAATGAAAAAATCGGAGCAATAGGGCTGTTAGCCGGAAATATTGCACATGAACTAAATAATCCCTTAACGGGAATTCACACCCTAGTGCAGATTATGCAGCAGCAGGCTGCAGACCATTCTGAGGTGACTGAACAGATGAAACAAGATCTTGTAGAAGTTGAAAAGGCGGCCCTGCGGTCTCAGGTTATTATTAAGAATTTAGTGGAGTTTTCCCAATCGGACAATGCGAAGAAGACTTCAATTATTCTAGATGACGTGGTGACAAAGACTTTGCCCTTTTTGAAAACAACGATGCGAAGTCATAATACCAAAGTAAATTTGGGTACAGGCCAATCTAAAATTTTTGCGAATCCGCATTTGATTCAGCAGGTGATATTTAATTTAATTCAAAACGCGTGTCAGGCAATGAAAACGGCCGGATCTATTGAAATTCAAACCGAATTAAATTCAGCTAAAAATGGAGTCATTTTATCGGTTAAAGATAGTGGTTCCGGTATTCCTGAAACTATCCAAGATAAGATTTTTGATTCTTTTTTCACGACAAAATTTGAGGGCATTGGGACTGGTCTAGGGTTAAGCCTATCAAAGGATATTGTCGAAGAACATAAAGGCAGACTGTATTTTGATTCGGTATCAGGAGTAGGGACTACTTTTTATATGGAAATTCCCCTTGAGTAAAAAAATCTTAATCGTCGATGACGAACCTTTAATTCGTAGAGCTTTAATGAAACTGCTTAGCGGCAAAGATCATATTCTATTCGAAGCCAAAGACGGCGCCGAAGGATTTCAGCTGTGGAAAAGGGAAAGCCCCGATTTAGTCATTCTAGATATATTGATGCCTTTCAAAACGGGGCCCCAACTTTTGTCAGAATTGAAGCCAGAGTTTCCGAATACTAAAGTTGTGTTAATGTCAGCCTATTCGGGGGACTTTGATCTAAGTACTGCCCAAAGGATGGGTGCGAACCAGTTTGTAGCAAAACCTTTTGAAGATTTGAAAAGTCTTGTTAAAATTATAGATGAGTTATTATGAATGCAAAAAAGATAAATCCCAATGATGTTCCGGTAAAAGTAGTTAAGGTAAAGCCTTATCCTTTTCCTGCCGAAATTTTCAGGCAAGAGGGTGCGCCACCATTAAAGGTTAAAATTTTGAGGCTAACTGAAATTGGTTTTTTATTACGTGCAGAAAAAGATCAGTTTTTTAAAGTTGGACAAAACCTTTCGGTTCGTTTTTTTCTTCCAGTATTACATCGTACGATTTCAACTTCTGTTAAAGTAATTAAAACATATGACATTTTGGATCAGCAGATTTCTGGTGCTTTGGAAAAACGTTATACGGTTGAAATGCACTTTCGAGTTTTAGCGGCCGAACAAAAACAATGGATCTTAGATTTTATTGCAAATACCGAAGATAAGAAAAAATAATTCTACATGCGAATCATTTCTGGAAAATACAAAGGCTTGAATTTGGTGTCCTTTAAGGCTGATCACATTCGTCCGACCACGGATAGGGTGAAGGAAAGCCAGTTTAACATTATTCAAAATAATTTGGATGGAGCTAGAATATTAGATCTATTCGCCGGCACGGGAAACTTGGGGATAGAGGCTATTTCCCGAGGTGCCCGTGAAGTTGTTTTTGTAGAGCAAAACCGTAAGTCTATCGCAATCATTGAAGCGAATATCAAAAAATTAAAAATTACCGAACCTTATAAAATTATTGCCAAAGATGTCATTGCCTTCTTGGAATCCTATGCGGGAGAACCCTTTGACGTTATATTTGCCGATCCTCCTTTTACGGAAAAGATGGCTCACGATGTTATGGTGGCTTCAGCCCAATCAAAGATTTGGCATGAGGGAAGTTTGCTGACCATTGAATCGGGGCGCAAAGAAAAAATAGAAGAGGACTACGGTACCGTTTCAAGATATGATGTCCGCGAATTTGGGGATAAGTATCTTTCTTTCTTTAAGTTAAAATAGAGGTTTCTATCAAACGCGCAGTCTATCCGGGAAGTTTTGATCCGATTACTGAAGGTCATTTAGATATCATCCGTCGTCTTGCGGATATATTCGATGAGATCACCATTTTAGTTAGTATTTCGAACGATAAAAAATACATGTTTACCGTGGACGAAAGAAAAAAATTAATTGCGCATGAATTAAAGAATTTAAAAAATATTAAAGTCGATAGTTACTTGGGTCTTACAGTTGATTACGCAAAGAAAAATAAAATGGATGTTATCATTCGTGGATTGCGTGCAGTTGTCGATTTCGAATACGAAATGACAATGGCGAATATGAATAAGAAACTAAATCCTAAAATTGAAACCATGCTGATGTTTGCCTCGGCTGAATACTATTGTATTTCATCGCGCGGGGTGAAAGAAATTGCACAGTTCAAGGGTAAACTTGATGGTTTAGTCCCAAAAAATGTTGCGAAAGCCTTGAATCAAAAGTTTTTTAATTAGGAGCCCACTATGTTATCGGAAAGAGCCAAGTCATTAAAACCATCACCTACTTTAGCGATGGCAGCCAAAGCCAAGGACTTAGCCGCGAAAGGTTTTGACGTGGTTTCTTTAACCGTTGGTGAGCCTGATTGGCCCATGTATCCGGTGGCAACTGAAGCGGCAAAATTGGCTTTGGATCAAGGATTTACAAAATATACTGCCGTTCAGGGTATTCCTGAAATTCGAACTGCGATTGTAAATTTAACGAAGTTACAGATCGGCGTTCAGTACGAGATAAACCAGGTTACCATTGGTGCCGGCGCAAAGTTTATTTTGTTTGCTGCTTTGCAAATGTTGGTTAGCCCCGGTGATGAAGTGATCATTCCTAGTCCCTACTGGGTAAGTTATCCGGTTATGGCCGAACTGGCGAATGGAAAAGTTAAAGTCATCGACTGTGACAAGACAGTTGGTTTTAAATTAACACCCGAACTTTTAGAAAAAAATATTACGGCAAAAAGTAAGGTGCTTATATTAAACAGCCCTAGTAATCCAACCGGATTATTTTATTCAAAAGATGAATTAAAAAAATTAGCCGAAGTTATTAAAAAGCATAAAAATCTTATTGTCTTGTCCGATGATATTTACAATCAACTGGTTTTTAAAGAAGAAACAGTGGCACCGCATATTCTAACCGTAGCGCCTGAATTAAAAGATCAAGTAGTGGTTATTAATGGGGCTTCAAAGTCTTATTCAATGACAGGATTACGTTTGGGATGGGCCCTGGGTCCTAAAGTATTGATCGATGCAATGACCGATTACATGAGTCAGTCGACTTCTAATGTAAATTCCATTACCCAAAAAGCGGTTGTTGCCGCTATTGAAAAGGGTCAAGGCAACGTGACTGAAAGTGTCCAAATGCTAAAGGAAAAAAAGGCCTTTATTACCAAACAACTGGCTGACCTTACAGGGTTTAAAGTGGCTGAACCCGAAGGGGCTTTTTATTTATGGGCGGATGTTGCCGGTTGGATGAACCGGAAAACCAAAGATGGCCATCAATTCAAGAACTCGAAGGAATTAGCTGAATACTTGTTAGAGGTAAAACATTTGGCGGTCGTTCCTGGTGTCGAATTTGGTTGCGAAAATTACTTACGAATCAGTTTTGCGACTTCTCAAAAAAATCTAGAAAAAGCCGTGCAAAGACTTCATGATATTTTTTAGATGAAAGTCTAGTTATCACCTAATCTTTGATTCAAAAATTCAATAACGACCATAACTTAGCTAAAATAAGGTTTGAGTGGGGTAGTTATGAATTTTTGGATATTGGGACAAATTATCTTAGATATCATCGTAATAGCGGCGGTAGCGGCCACTTGGTATCGATTAAACAAACCAGCTAAAGATGACCCCCGGTTAAGTCGCGGACTTCAATTATTACAAAGCAAAATTGCTGTTCTTGAGGACTTAGCCGACCGTACTGATACGCAAGTTGTTCAGTTAAATGCGTTGATGGATCAAAAAATTAAAGACGTTCAGGGAAGCATTTTAACTTCTGATAAGCAGTTACAGAAAATTGACCAGTCAGTACAAAAGAGTTTGGAAGTTTCAAAAATTTTCCAAGACAAAATTCCGCATCAAGAAATTATCGAACGACAAAATAGCCTGAAGTATATTCAAGCGGCTCGTTTAGCGCATCAAGGGTTAACTATTCAACAAATTGCTCAGCAGGTAGATTTAAGTATTGGTGAAATTGAATTCATCGCCAAAGTAAACAAAGAGCAGTTACAATTTTCAGAAGATGATCTTCCTGACTGGGCCAAAGGAAGACCCGAAGCAATGAGCCAGCCACAGGAGCAGCCGTTACAAATTCAATCGCAGCCGGAAGCACCTGTGCAGAATGTTCAGTTTACGCAAAAAAGTGATCTTAAAATTCACGAGGAAGATGTTATGGCTGAACTGGGAACTCAATTCAGAAAAGCTCTTTCCAATCAAACTCCGATGGAGTTAGCGCAAAAAGCGTTGGATCAGGCCCAGCAGGCTTTTAATCAGGCGCAGGCTTCGTCCGCAAGTCATCCACCAGCAACAGCAGGACAAGCTTACCGATTTCAAACATCTGCTTTCGCGCCACCGGCAGCAGCGCCTCGGCCGGCCACACCCAAAGAAATTACTGAAACGGCAATGGTAAATGGAAAATCAACTGAAGTGAAAAAAGTTATTTTTCCACGAATCGATATTAATCAAAATTTAAGCTAGCTATTTAAAGCGCTCGCGGACTCGCGAACGGTCAATTGAATTACGTATTATTTCGCTGGAAGCGAATTACGTATTATTTCGCGGATTCGCGAATAAACAAACTCAAGTGAAACTTTACCACGCTGTTAAGTTGAATGCTGTGATTGCGGAAAGTCCAATTGACCTCGCCGAATGGTCCAACCTTAGCTTCTAAAAGATGTTCTTCCATCATAGGGATTGCAGAGGCACCCATACTTGGTAACTGGCTGGGGCCAGGATTAGGTCCTAAAAAATTAAATCGAATACTAATCTGTCCGGCCTCTTTTAGGCTGAAGATCATTTTGAAGCCATTACGGAATAACATAAAATCAGAATGTGTTTTCGCGATGCCGTAGATTTTTACTCGGCCCAACGCCGAAGATTTTAATTCATTAAAGGCAGATGAGGTTTCAATGAATTTATTTTTTAAGCTTTGTAGGAAGTGAAGAGTTTCGATCAAAAGCTCTTTTTCAGAGTTCTGCTGATGATGTAAATCAATAACGCCGGTTTGTTCCAAATTTTCTTCGGATTTAACAAGCTCACGGATCCAAAATAATTGATCTAACGATTTGTCAGTTGTAGTCTCCATAATCCCCCTCCTTTAAATTGTTGGAATTCCTAGGACTTATGTCAAGACTTTCCTACTGAATAATGCCAAAAACGACAGTGCTTTCGTTTTTGGTTAAATTTTTGTCCTGAACGGCATAAATCCCCAGGAATGCGGTAAACGGTATTTGGTACCCGATACTCATATCCATTTTGATTTCGGCACCGTAACTGACGTGAACTTTCCAAGGATCAAGATTGTAATAAGCGTTATTGATATCGTTGTAATAAAACCCATTACTTTGCCAGCCATCTACAACCAGTGCTGCATGTGTTCTTTTGAAATAGAATGGCATCGTATCAAATCCCCAGCCCGTATAGGATAAAGGAAATCGATATTCTAAATCATAGTTTAAGATATTTTTTCCGTAAAAAATGCTGCCGTATCCGCGCGAAATGAATTGGGGAAAAGGGGAATCGGCAAAAAATCTAATCTGACTGCTTTGATCAAAATTTAGATAGGGGACTGCTTTGTCCAAGTATCTCCCCTGCGCCTGAATCATAATGGCATGATGTTTCGGTAACCATTTGGAAAAGTATTTTACTAAACTAAATTCAGTTTTTACGAAATCTACGTACTGATCTTTTTTAAGGTAGTCGACTATTTTTAGCGTACCACCCCAACCACCTTCGGGGGAAATTTGGGCTCCGCTTTGGGCGAAATTAGAATAGGACAACCGCGTGAAAGGACCTTCTTCATTTAATTCAGAACCAGGAGTAGAACGCTTCTGCTGATCCAACCCGAAGGCCCAATAAAGATCGGTGTCCCAGCCGGTCATCTGCCAATTGGCTTCCAGCAAATTAAACTGATTTTTCTGTCGGACCGTAGGCGCAAACAAGTTATCCGAGTAGGTCTGCAAAGTATTCAATGAAATAACTGGTCGGAAGCTGTTGTTTTGATATCCAAAATTCAACGTCATTTCATCTTCGCGACTTTCATAAGCGACGGTTAAAGAATAGATGTGTTTATCTAAAGCGTCGCCGCCCGAAGTAGTGATAGACCAAAAGGTGTTGTCTTTGGCTTGAATGTAGACCGGAATCCAATAGTGCGGAAGCAAGTAACTAAAAGAGTTGTAATCTTTGATTTCAAAGGCCGAAAGGTCCTTTTCCGAATTTGCAGTAGCCGTTTCTTTGATTGGATATACGTCAGCCAAGATCGGTTGGACTTTGACTAGTTTTTCCGAAGGTACGACGGTTAAAGGTAACCGATCCACTCCAAACCCGTAGGACTTAAAAACGGTCGCATAGATTTCGTTGTTACTTTGATCCAATGCAAAGGAAAGAATTCCCGTTCCCGAGTTAGTTAAAGGATCGATTTGGGTCCAATCCTTATTTCCTTGGTATAAATTAAAAACACCATTTTGGCTGGCTGAAAAATAAAACCGATCATTTATGAAATTAACGAAATGAAGATTTTCAAAAGCGTTTGTTAGTAATTTGACTTCCCTATTTTCAATTTGTACCGACTTTAAACTTTCAACTCCGTGTGCGCGCTCGGAAAAAATAACATTTTTAGCATCGATAAATTTAGGATATGAAATCCGATTTTCCAAATCAGGACTGTACGCGATCGATTCCGTTTTCGTACTGATATCTATGCAGCCTAGCTGAGTTTTAATTGCCGATAATTTAACGTAGCAAACTTGTTTTCCATCAGGACTGACGCTAGGTTCCCGAGCCCGAAAGTTTTTAGTTAGATCCTGCGTTTTTTGCGTTAATATGTTGTATATAAATAGTTCTGAAGTTTGTGAAAATCGGTCGTTATCTACGATTTTATCAAATACAAATCTCTCTGAATCGGCGAACCAAGAAATTCGGTTGATAGAGCCTGCGGGGGGACCGTCTTTTGTTGGTATTTTTTCAATAACGTCTTCAGAAGTTTTAGTATTGATAATATTCTGAATCTGCGAAAAATGAAAAGGGGTCTTCACATCAGGACGAACCAGAATTTTAATGGAACGTTTATTCGTATCGGCTTTAGTGATTAAGGCCATTTTCAATCCATCCGGACTGATCGAAGGTGCAAAGGTTTCTACCTGGTCTTCAAATCCCAGATTTTGACCTTCGGTCAATTTTCCTAACTTCTGCAATTGGGTTTCAATTTTTGTTTTAACTGAGTCCAAGGTTTCCTGATAAAGTCTGGCATAACTTTTTTGCGTTAAATTCACAATAGGCGCATTGATAAAGTAGGGGACTCGGCCACCATAGCGGGTAATCAAATCGTTAATCACATTCTGATTTTGCTTTCCGTATTCGGTCGCTTTGCTCATTAACAAAGATCCAAAGATGTAAGGACGTGACCCTTGCGGATAAGTATGGAGATTGGTCTCGTTGATTTCGTAAATAGGAAATCGATAAAGTTGATTATCTAAAAAGAATGCTCTAATTTGAGCATCCATGTATTTAGAACGAAGACGGCCGAAATTAGAGAAGCGAGTTTCCGAATCAACAGCGACGCCTTCCAACCACCAGCGCGGCAATAAAATATTCGGGGTTACTATAGTTCCTAGGGCATAATACAGTGGTTTTGCCAAATTATAGCGGGCTTCAAAACTCATCGTGTGGGTATATTCGTGTAACAAAAGTTCTCTCGTCCAGTCGCCATACTCGGAAATACTTTCCATAGGGCCAGGGAGCACAGGGAACAGCATAATTATTTGATACGGAATCGGCTTGGCATATCCATTGGTCAAATCGGTATTGTCGTTGATCACAACTGTTAATTTATCAGGCAAATTTTCAAAGGTTTTAGCGTAAAGTTCGTGATTTTCTAGCAACAATTTAGCATAAAAATCAGCTACATCCTGATGTTTTGCATCATAGATCAAATTGAAGTGATCAAGTACTCTGACTTTCCACTTAATATCTGGGTCCACTTGAGCCCATAAGGTACAAGAAAAAAGCGACAACAAGAGGCAAATGCGTAATATAGAGCCAATGATTTTCATATCATCAAATTTCAGCATAACCTAAACCCGCCCGCAATCTTAAACTCACTATCTTAAGGTTTGACAAAAATTTCCAGTACAATAAGATTTACGCTTTAGCTTTAAACGGAGGATATTTATGGGAATTTCAAGACAGGGTCTATTATTAAAAAAAGCGGCTTTATTGACAGCAGCAGTTTCACTAAGCCTAGTAATCGGTTGTAAATCAAAACCAAAAGCAGAAGAATCAACGGATTCTACCGCAACAACTACGTCTACTAATACGACACCGGAGATCGATTCAACTCCAATGAGTTTTGATGCTCAAGGCAGCGATAGTGGTAAAATTAATGGTCTACAAACAATTAATTTTGAATATGATAAATCTGCTTTAAGTGCGGACGCTAAGAAAAAAGTTCAGGGCAATGTTGATTGGTTGAAAACTAAAAATAATGTAAATATTCAAATCGAAGGTCACTGTGATAATCGTGGATCTATCGAATACAATCTTTCATTAGGTGAAAGACGTGCTCAAGCGGTGAAGGCTTATATGGTTAGCTTGGGTATCAACGGTTCTAAGATTAGCATTATCAGTTACGGTAAAGAAAAACCTTTATCAAATGATGACTCTGATGCGGCTCAATCTAAAAATCGTCGCGCGAATTTCGTACCTATTAGTCAATAATGTTTAAAAAAGTAGGAGTTGCCCTAACGCTATTTCTATTAAGTAGCTGCATTACAGCTCCGATTCCTGTTGAAGATTACACTTTAGCAAGGACAGCTATGGATGCAGCTAGGGCTATCGAATCAGCTCGTTATTCAGCTGGATACTGGCATCAGGCGGAAGAGCATTACCGCAGGGGTAAGGCTTTTTTAGATGAACGTGAATACGCTGATGCCCAGGAAGAATTTGTTCAAGCCCGACTGGCTGCCGAAAAAGCCGAAAATTCGGCTCGAATTATCAGATTTAAAAATGGTGAGGTTTTGTGATGAAATTAGTGAAAGTATTATTTTTAATTTCTCCGCTTTTGCTTTTAAGTGGATGTTTGCTGACTCGAAGTGAGGTCCAAGAGACCGAGAACAAAAAAGTCATGCAAGATCAGATGAGCACCATGCAGAAAAGCACGGCCGAGCAGAATTTGAGATATTCTGATATCGAAGGTGACCTTCGCGACCTTTCGGGAAAAACCGAAGTGCTTGACCACAAAATTAGCGCGATCGCTCAGGATCGGGAAAAGTTGAAAAAAGCCACCGACGACCAGTTGGCTGAAACGAATAAAAAAGTAGAGCTACTTCAAGAAGAAGTAACCAAAATGCAGGCGCAAATGGGACAACTACTGAATGAAATTTCACAAAAATTAAATACACCAGCTCCGACTGTTTCTAATGATGGCGTCAAGGGTCCAATGGAAATGGGTGACGACTTACTTAATGCAAAAGATTTTAAAAAAGCTGTCGTTTACTTTCAAAAGTTCCGTGATGCTAACCCTAAAAGTAAAAAATTTGCTGAAGCGACTTATAAGATCGGTGTTTGTTTTCAAGAGATGGATATGAAAGACGAAGCCAAAACTTTTTTTGATGAAGTTATTTCTAAGTTTCCAACCAGCACGGAAGCAAAAAAAGCAAAAATCCGTTTAAAGAAAAATAAATAAGTTTGCAAACCATTGAAAATGTTTTAGCTATTGAGACTAGTTGTGATGACACCTCGGTAGCTATTGTTCACCGATCGGGTCGTGTATTAGGGCTAATATCGGCTAATCAAGATCAGGCCCATAAAATCTTCGGTGGTATCGTTCCTGAGATTGCTAGTCGTAATCACACCGAAAATCTTCTCCCACTTATCGAACAGCTTTTAAGTAGCTCGCAAAAAA
Source organism: Pseudobdellovibrionaceae bacterium (assembly GCA_043750675.1). Classification (GTDB taxonomy): domain Bacteria; phylum Bdellovibrionota; class Bdellovibrionia; order Bdellovibrionales; family Bdellovibrionaceae; genus JAYSSX01. Next base: position 10,952 of record JAYVAZ010000307.1, read on the forward strand.
AATGGAGCGACCTCGGTGGCATCGTAGTCACCAATAGACCCGGATTAATTGGTTCGTTAATTGTGGGAGTAGTTACGGCTAAAACGTTGGCCCAAACTTTAAATTTACCAATTCTGGGAGTTAATCATCTGGAAGGTCATATTTTAGCGCCCTTTTTGCGAGACGACTCTTACCAGCCGACCTTTTCTTACGATGAAAAATTTGTGGCATTGGCGGTGAGTGGCGGACATTCAAGCATTTATCTAGTTGAAAAACTATTTGATTATAAAATCATTGGCCATACTTTGGATGATGCCGCTGGTGAGGCCTTCGATAAATTCGCTAAAATGTTAGGTTTGGGTTTTCCTGGTGGACAAAAAGTGGATCATTTGTCCAAGGGAGGGGATGCCACTAAATATTCCTTTCCGCGTTCTATGATGAAGGAAGATAATTTATTAATGAGTTTTTCGGGTTTAAAATCTTCGGCACATCGTTTGCTTCAGCAATTGGGTGCTGAAGAGGTGGACAAAAACCTAAATCATTTGTGTGCTTCTTTTCAAGAGGCCGTTGCTGAAGTTCTCATTTCAAAATTGGATCAGGCCGTAAATAAAAACCATGTTAAAAGTGTGATTATTACTGGTGGGGTTAGTGCAAATTCCCGACTGCGAGAGATGGCTAAAACCTGGGCCGCTAAAAGGTCATTGCAATTAATGATTCCACCAGTTCGATACTGCACTGACAATGCTGCTATGATTGGATTGGCCGGAGTCCTACGACTTAATAACGGTGAAAGACATCAAATGCAATTGGGTCCGTCGCCCAGTCCTTGGGAAGCTGATTTTAGGACTGAAGTATGACTACTAGGGAATACCTTGATCAAGTTTTACAACTACTACAAGTCGATGCCAAAAAATCTTTAGGCCAGAATTTTTTAATTAGTGACCACGTCGTAAATAAAATTACCGTCGCTGTTAAAAAAAACCAAATAGATCATTTGATCGAAATTGGTCCCGGCCCTGGGGCCTTAACCCGACATCTATTTGAAGGGGATTATCAACTGACCCTTATTGAGTTAGATCGAATGTTTTCTAAATATTGGAAAGATAAATTAGAAGGAAATGTTGGAACTTACCAAAAAGTTTTGATCGAAATCGATGCTTTGCGAGCGGATTGGGATTCTATTATTTTAAAAGGCAAAAATAATTTTCTAGTCAGCAATTTACCTTACCAAATTTCTTCCAGCATTTTGATAGATCGCTCGATAGATGAAAACCCTTTGATGGGAATGGCCTTAATGTTTCAAAAGGAAGTTGCTCAAAGAATTAAATCTTCCAGTAAAGATTCTAACTACGGGATGCTTTCAGTTGTGGCGCAGACATTTTGGAAAATCGAAACTTTGTTAGAGGCCAGTAGTGGGGATTTTTCTCCGGCTCCAAAGGTGGCATCGCGGGTATTAACTTTCGAAAGAAAAGAATCCCCAATCATTGATAAGAAACGATATCTTAAGTTTGTTAAACAATGCTTTGTTCATCCAAGACGAATGATGATTGGAAACCTGCAAGAAGGTCATTTAGTTAAAGATCAGCTATTACAGGCGTTTAAGGAGCTGGAAATCAGCGAAAAAACAAGGCCGCAGGAGCTTAAAGTAATACAATTTGAAAAATTATACTTTAAGCTGTATAGCTCTTAAAGAGGTCCTCCTTTAATGAGTATTTTAATAATTGCAGACAACAGAAAAGCACGTTTCGATTACGAAATTATCGAAACTTTTGAAGCCGGATTGGTTTTAACCGGAAGCGAAGTAAAGTCAATTCGCGCAAAACAAGTTCAATTAAAGGACTCTTACGTAAGTTTTGTTCAAGACGAAGCCTTTTTGCAAAATGCTCATATTTCTGAGTATCAGGCTAGCAGTTATAACAACCATACTCCCGAACGAATGCGAAAATTACTTCTTCATCGGCTCGAAATTGATAAGATTTTTTCCGCCCTTCGAGAGCGCGGATTAACCTGCGTTCCTTTAAAAATGTTCTTTAAAAATGGCTACGTCAAAGTGGATATTGCGCTGGTCAAAGGTAGAAAGACGCATGATAAACGTGAAGCGATTAAGAAACGCGACGTGAATCTGGAGATGAAGAAATCTTTGCAACGGTCCCGACGATAGGACTCGAATTCGTTGGTAATCCCAGCTGGGCTTTTTTGCTGTTCACTAAGTATTCCCAGGCGGCGTAGGCTTCGCGATTTTGCGGATCAATCTGAAGTTTCTCTAATATTTTAATTTCGTTTTCGGTGCTGGCTTTTAAAGATCGATAAAAATAGGAATAGGCGTCCGCTAGATTTCTAAAATCATCGGAGGAACGGATTCTAAAATCGGGGCTAGACCAATCGCCTAAAGTGGCTTTTCTTAAATGTCTTTCCATAGAAATTAGTGGTCCGATTATTTGTTCGGTCATTCGAATGCTGATCCAGCCGGTGAACACCAAAGTACAAAAACAAGTTACGCCTATATAAAAACCTAACCAAACAATTTCACGATCTAAGTGACTTAATATTTCTGGATGAGTGTCGTAAGCAATTTTATAAAAGAATTCATAATTCTGATTTAAAAAATACCAAACCGGACCCAAAAATAAAATGCTAGATCCAAAAAAAGCGGACAAAAGAAACAGGGTGTATTTCCATTGAAAAGCCTTGTTAACAATGCGAAATTTGCGAACTTTCTGCAAGTTCTTCGACTTCAATGTTAGAGTCTTTTCGAAAAAACGATTACCATAAATCATGTATCCAATTTCGACATTTTCGGGGGGTTGCTAAAGGTAACTAGTCTAAGTTAGGACAAAGGTCCTAAGACGATCGACTCTCGTACAAAAGTGAGCATTATAAAAGTATAATAATTGGGTTAAAGGAACATAAAATGAAAAAAAATGACTTTCTTTTGGTTCTCCTCATTTGCATAGGCCCTGCATCTTTTTTTCTAGCCGGATGTGGGTCAAAAAATAAACAAGATAATATCTATGTAGATCCCAGTGCATCGGGTGGTCCGGTTTCCGAGAAATACAGTATTGCGGCAGATCGAAAAGCTATTGAGGACTTAAGAAAAAATGTTCCACCGGAAAAAAAGCAAGAGAATGATGAATTGGCTTTTATCCTGGCTTTGACCAACGAGGTAAAGTTGCCGCCTAATAAAGTTCGCGAAGAGTTCGATAAAGTTTCGCGGAAGAAAAGAGAACTCTTTAATAGAGATTTGCAAAAGGAAAGAGAGACTTTTAATTCTAGTGAAAAGAAAAAGAAGGAAGAGTTTTTAAAAGCCCAAGACAGTGAAAAAAAGAACTTTATGAAGCAAACATTCACTCGTGACCAAAAAAACGAATTTTTTAAAGACGTGGATGCAAAAAGGACGCAGTATTTTTCTGATGAAAAGGAAAGACGTGCGGATTATGAATCGCAAACTCGTGAAAAAAGAAAAAATTTTGAAGACTATTACAAAGAAAAAAATGATACTTTTAACCAAGAATACAGATCTTATACTAAGAGGTATGATGAAATGAAGAAACAAAAACGAGAGCAAGACAAACTTCAGGCTGAAGCCGCAAAAAATGGCCAATCAGTTCCTAAAGTGCAAAATGGTTCGAACCATCAGCCCGAAGAAGTGCCTTCGTTTGCGGCGCAAGTTATGGGAGTGTCCGACGGCAGCGAAAATAATACTGCCGTTTCCGATGGAGCACCTAATTCGGACATGGCAAAATTGTTAATTGAACTGGAACAAGAATTAGCAAAATCTAAAAGTCGCGTAGGGACCAAGTTAGAATCGGGACATTGATTGTCTGCGGTTACCTATGTAGATATATTTAAATATTTTCTGTATATTGGTTGTACAGGATTTGGTGGGCCGTTGGCAGTTATCCAACAAATGCGGAAAGATTTTGTAAAAAAAAATTGGGTTACGGAAAGTGAATTTGATCAATCCTTCGCTTTAATTAAGGCACTTCCTGGGCCGATAGCCTTTCAGGTAGCCGTTTATAACGCTTACAAATTAAAGGGCTTTCTTGGTGCTTTGATGGCGGCTATTTTGTTGATTACTCCAGCCTTTCTTCTAATCATTTTGTTTTACAAGTTAACTATCCAAGGAAAAAACTCCACTGTGGATAGTTTTATTATAGCAATGCAAAAAGTTTCACTCGTTCTTATCTTTTCTTCATTTATGAACTTTTCGCAGCCGATTATTAAAAAATCTTCTAGTTGGATCGTGTTTCTAATTAGTTTGTACTTATTTTTTAGCGGGTTTTCCGAACTATCAGTATTGGCTTCGGCGGTAGTTTTATTTGCTTTGTATTGGAATTTTAAAAAATCCACGACGTTAACTTCAGCTTTTTTTGCTTACAGTACTTCCGACACTAACGACTATTCAAAATTAGCTTTGGTTTGTTTAAAGGCTGGGGCATTTATTTTTGGTTCGGGTCTGGCAATTATTCCGATTTTAGAGGCTGATTTTGTTCGCGATTTGGGTTGGATGACTCATGCGGAATTCCTTACTGCATTAGCAATGGGACAAATTACGCCGGGGCCAGTTGTAATTACGGTTGCGCATATTGGTTATAAACAATTGGGATTTCTGGGAGCGACCATAGCGACCCTGTGCGTTTTTCTTCCTAGTTTTATTCATATGACGACTTGGTTCCCACGACTGCTAAAAAAACTGAATACCTATAAATGGATCGAAGCATTGAATGCAATTATTATAGCGATTGTCGTGTCTTCTTTGTTTTATAGTATTTTTTTATTATCGAAGAATTATCAACCGTCTATTTTATTAGCGATTTTTATACTTAGCCTAATTCAATTCAGATTTAAGCTGTCGATCTTTCCGACGATTTTGTTATCACTTATCGTTTTGTATTTTCTGCCCTAAGCATCGCTTCGCTCCGCTTAGCGATGTCTAGCTCTCGCAAGCTTGTCTGCTTTGCCCCACGTAAAGCGATGTCTAGCCCGCGTCCGGCTTGCCAGCTTCGCAGGCTATCCCAGCCGCTAGGCTTTTCCCATCGCTGCGCTCAGGGGTTATGGATTTTGGCGAAAAGTTGCCGGTAAAGGTCCATAACAAATGAAATAATTTTATCTTTAGTTTGATTGTTGAGTTCGACAAACTGAAGTCCAATATTTTCAAAGTCTTTGGTTGTAGAATGTAGGTGTTGATGAACCACTTTTGCCGAAATATACATTTTTTCCTGATTCTTTAAGTACAGAAAAGCTTTTATCCGATCCGAATGTTTCAGGCGAGTTTTATTGCTGTCAATTTTGACCTTGGCGCCTCCGCCACTTAAATCCAGCAATATCCATTCTATATTACAGAGGTTTTCATTAATTTGCTGAACGATCAATTTAGCATTGTAACTTTCCGGAATTTTAATTCGGAAATCTTCGCGTCTTTGTAAAATAAAAATATCGGAGGTAATGTCTAAAAAAATATCATCATAGTGAGAAAAGAACTTTGTCTGTAGAAAGAATTTTTCACCACCGATGTAAAATAAAACAACCATTTCACCTTTTTCTTTGGTTACTTTTTTATTTTTTCCTAGGGTGTGGCAGACCGCAGTTCCGCTTTCAGTAAATTCAACAATTTTCAATTTAAAGACAGATTCTTCAGCGTCGCCTTCATGAACGATTTTTGCGCTAAATTCAATTTTGTATTTTTTAACTTCATTCCATAAATGTTTGGTTTCAGCCTGTCCGACTTTATTGAAGTAATTCATTAGTTTTTGTAGCTCCTATTTTGCAGGCTGGAAGTGATTGCCACTCCCACAAGTACCAAAAACCAAAAAAGTAAAATGATCAGTAAAAAAGCCGGTAACGAAGCGATCACTCCATAGACCTTATTAAATTTGAAAAGGTTTTGTAGAATTTCTTTGATGAAACTTCCCGTAATTAGCAAAGCAGTTCCGGAAATGAGTGCACCCATAAAGGCCGCCGACGATGCCACCTTGCTAAAGGGTACATATTTATAAAGAACGTAAAGAAAACTAAAAAGTAGGATGGTTTGAATTTCGCCAGAGTGACTTGCTAAGAAAGGATAAAAGCTTTGGCCAGCAGCGAAGGCAGCCAAAATAAGAGGGAAAGAGATTAGAAAAAACCATGACAAGAATATTTTTTTATAAAGTGGTCGCCGTTCTAAAGGATTCCAAATTCTATTGATTCCGAATTCGATGTCATTAACTAGACTCATCGAAGTTAATACTAAAAAGAAGACTCCGAAAACTCCCGTATTTCCAGCTTGTATGCGATTGAATGCTTTTTTAATTAATAACATTCCGTCATTTCCCGTAGTGCCTTTAAAAAAAACCAAAATAAAGGATTCAACCTTAGGGTATAAACTTTCTAGACCATCAATCTGATGTAAAAAGGCTAGAGTAACCGCAAAAAAGGGGACAATCGATAAGGCGGTTGAAAACGCCAGCGAAGCGGAAACCATTTTGATTTCCCCGTGCAGTAAATGTTTTTTTAGATTATTAAAAAATTCGCCCACCGATTTCCTTTGGTCACCCAATTGATTTTAACATGTGGGTCTTAAATAAAACAAGTGAGTTCGTGTTTGTTAGCTCTCAAATGGGCTATTTCAATACCTGGAATTTTGCTGAATTTATCGATCACTTTGAAATCGGTTTTGCCTTTGAATTTCAAAGTGAATACATAATTCTTTATATTCGAGTTTTCCTGCCAATTAAGAACAAATTCGTAAAGTTTTTCAGGATAACAGATCATGTCTGACAACAACCAATCAATTGGATACTCTTTTGAATCATATCGATTAATAAATTCTTTAGGGTCGATGCCAAAGGCATCCTGTTTTATCGATTCAATGGCAAAAAATGAAGATCCTTTTAGTGATGAATCCAATGGTGCCTTATCGATCGCAATGGTTCGTTTTAGTTTTTGAGCCAGTACCCAAGTCCAGCCGCCCGGCGACGATCCAAAGTCCAAAGCCGTCACGTTTGGATTTTCGATTTTTTTATAAAAGGAATAACCTTCCCATAATTTATTAAAAGCACGCGAAGGGGCCTTTTTATTTTCTGGAAATTCGAAGTCACAAACATTTTGCCAAGGCGTAATTTGGTGGCTAGATATCAATGTATTTTCATCCATCAGAAAAAAACCTAACATTTTTTCAGGTTGATAAAAATGATAATTGAAATCGATTTC
>JAYVAZ010000308.1:0-7915 GCA_043750675.1 Pseudobdellovibrionaceae bacterium
GTGCTGGATCTGATTTTCGCAACTAAAAAGCCGAAAAGAAGTTGATGAAGAAAGAACCACACAAGAAACCGGCGCACTGGCGTCACAATTATGAAGACCACAGTCTGAAATTTTTGGATTGGGTTGATCACTTAGGTTTGGAAAGAACTTGGTTTGGTCGCTTTATTATTATTCTGGAAAAGAAATTTCAGATCCGTCGGTTGGCTTTTATCTTCCTATTTTCAATTGTTTTGGCTTTTGTAATTACTTTCGAGTTTCATTCGGACCTGGACTTCAGATTAGGAGAGTTAACCAAGTTTGATGTCATTTCTCCAATCAGTTTTGAAATGGTAGACGAGGTCACAACTGAAGAAAAGCGGGTTAAGGCCGAAATGTCGGTGCCAGTTATTTTTGATTACGATCCCAATGTCTTCGACAAAGTCAGTAACGGGATCTACCGGTCTTTTCGTATAATGCGTCTGAAACTTCGAAATATTCAGTGGCCAAAGTCGGCCCTGGAAAAAGAAGAGGTCATTAAGGACTTTTTTATTCATAAAGGTGAATTCGAAAAGGAACTATCGGTCGAAGTTCCTAATCATATCTTCGAATGGCTAGCGCACAACAAATTTGGCGCCCGCATCGAAAATGTCCTTATTAAAAATCTCGAAAATTGGCTGCAAAGCAAAATTGCCGATGATGCCGAAAAATACATTCCGATTCAGCAATCGATGATCCTTTCTAGAGTTGTACAGAAGAACAATTCTGGTCGTGAATTTAATATTCGAAAAGGCGATATCGTTGATATTTCACAATCTGACACCTTTGAATTAAAAGACCTATCAGGTTTTGATAAAGCCAAACCTTTTGAGATAAATTACATGCAGCATTTGGCGCAAATTTTATTGGTGCCAAATTTGACATTGAATAAACAGGAAATCGCATCACGCCGACAAACCGCCAGGGAAGCAATCATTCCTATTCTAATTTCCGTAAAGAAAAATCAAACAATCATTCCGGCTGGAACCGTTATTCAGCCCATTCATATGGCAATCTTGAAAGAGATTCAGGTTTTAAAATCTGATCGTAGGCAAGATATCATGATGGTTGCGATAGCTTTCTTGTTTTTATTTATTATTATTGTGTTTTTCCAATATCTAAAACGTTTTGCTCGTCGTGTTCGTGTGGAAACCAAAGACATTTTTGTAATGGGAATCGTTACTTTGGGAACGGTAATTTTAGCGAAGATTTATTTATTTAGTATTGAAGCCACTTTAATTGTGAAATTCGGCGCGATGATACCGGCTGCATTTTTTCTTTATTCGGCACCTTTCGCCGCGGGGCCTATGTTAGTTGGTTTGTTAATTCAGTCGGGTGAAGTGGTCTGGTTGTTTACGGCTTTTATGGCATTGGTATGCGGAGTTCTAACTGAAATGAATTTCGCAACGATGTTAGTAGTGTTTGTCGGTGGAATCGCTGCGGCTCGGGGAGTGTATTCCTGTAAAACCAGAAATGATATTTACTGGGCAGGATTTCGTACCGGTATTGTGAACGCGTTGGTAATTGGTTTGGTAGTTATTCTGTCGAAATTGGATCATGATACTTTTAGTAAAGAATTATTTGTCGCTGTTCCGGCAGGTTTTTTAGCCGGTATCTTTTCTTCATTTATTACTATGATAGTAATTCCGTTGTTAGAATCAATGTTCAACTATACGACGGATGTTCGGTTATTGGAGTTAAGCAATTTAAACCATCCTTTATTAAAAGAGATGATTGTGAAGGCGCCAGGGACCTACCATCATTCGATGCTAGTAGGAAGTATGGTGGAAGCGGCGGCTGAAGAAATTACCGCCAATCCCTTATTGGCGAAGGTTATGTGTTATTATCACGACATTGGAAAAATGGAACACTCTAATTACTTTATTGAAAACCAGAAGCCGGGACATAACCCGCACGATCATCTTTCTCCGTACATGAGTAAAACTTTACTCATTGCTCATGTAAAAGACGGTGTGGAATTAGGAATGTCTTATAAACTGGGAAAACCCATTATTGATGGAATTATTCAGCATCATGGTACGACACTAATTGCTTTCTTTTATAATAAAGCGTTGGATTTAAAAGCCGATGGTGAAGGTGAAGTTTCAGAAGAAGAATTTCGTTATCCAGGGCCCAGACCGCAATTTCGGGAAGCCGCCTTATGTATGCTGGCTGACAGCATTGAAGCAGCTGCGCGTTCGTTAGACGAACCTACGCCGGCCCGACTGCAGAATATAGTTCGTAGTATTGTCCAAAGGAAATTTATGGAAGGGCAGTTAGATGATTGCAGTCTAACATTGAAAGATCTTTCCAAAGTCGAAAATGCATTTATCCGAATTTTGTTGGGAATATATCACCAAAGAATCGACTATCCGAAAGCAGCGGGCGGCATTAGTGGCGACCGGGCTCCGATTAGGGGCGGTTATGTGAGTGGCAAAGCTACTAATTGATTTTACGCAGCTGTGCTTCAATTAACGTGCGCATCCGTGCTTCAATTAGTGCTACTGATTAGTTTCAGCGCCTTCGTCGCCGATTGAAAACGTTGCTAAAAACCAGAAATATTGATTAAATGCCAGCATGGCCAAAGGCGATAGATTAATTGAATTTGAAAAGTTGAAAGAAAAAGTAGGGGAGTATCCGACTCAGGCCGGTGTTTATTTAATGAAAAGTGTAGATGATAAAATAATCTACATTGGTAAGGCCAAAAATTTAAAAAACCGCGTCCGCAGTTATTTTCAGAGTAATTCAGAACATTCAGCAAAAACTAAAATCCTTGTTGGTCAAATTTGCGAAGTCGATTACATTTTAACAAAGACCGAAGTAGAAGCTTTTTTACTAGAAGCTTCGTTGATCAAAAAACATCGTCCCAAATATAATATTCGTTTGAAGGATGATAAGGCCTATCCTTATATCCGATTATCTTGGTCTGACGAATTCCCACGGTTATATCTAAGTCGCAAAGTAAAAAAAGATGGCAGTTTTTATTTTGGTCCCTATACCAGCGGAGGTGCCGTATTTGCGACGATTCGATTTTTAAATCGAATGTTCAAAATTCGTGACTGCACTGATTCAGTCATGAAAACCCGCAAACGTCCTTGTATGACTTATCAGATTGGTCGTTGTACGGCGCCTTGTGTGCAGTATATTGATAGTCCCACCTATAAAGATGAGGTCGGTGGCGCCAAAGATTTTTTAAAAGGAATGGATAAGTCCTTGGTTAAAGATCTGCAGAAAAAAATGAAAGTTCTTTCCGAACAGGAAAAATACGAAGCGGCAGCCAGGGTGCGCTACAATATTCAGGCCATTAAGTCGGTCCTCCAAAAACAAGCAATAATAAATTCAAATGAAGATAAAGACCAAGATAGCGTTGGATTCTATGGCGATGAACGTGGTTGTTTGATCGAAACAATTCACGTGCGACAAGGGCGGGTGATTGGTAATCGCTCGCACTTTTTTCCGTTATTGAATCCAAATGACTCAGGCGAGGACCCACGCGAATGGTTGATTTCATTTTTAAATCAGTATTACGAAGATAATTTTATTCCGGAAGAGGTTTTATTACCGGTTGAAATCGGCAACGATCTGACCAATTTGATGGAGCAGGTTTTACAAGAGCGCTCTGATCACAAGTGCAGAGTTCGTTTTGCCACTGAAACTAAAGGCAGCGCATTGGTTGACATGGCCAACGAAAATGCGAAGTCTCATTTCCAGAAACACGTTGAAAAATCGGAAGAAAAAATGGCCGGATTGGAAGAGATCAAAACAAAATTAGATCTTACGCAGTTGCCGTTACGGATAGAATGTTATGATATTTCCCATTTCCAAGGGACCGAAACCGTTGCCAGCCAAGTGGTTTTTGAAGACGGGGTTCCTAGCAAAGACAATTATCGCCGTTACAAAATTAAATCGCATACTGAAAACAATGATTATGCTTCCATGCGGGAAGTTTTACAGCGCAGATTTGCGCACACAGAGTATGACGATCCTCAGTTGTTAGTGATCGATGGTGGCAAAGGCCAGTTGAACGTGGCAATCCAGATTTTAACCGAAATCGGACGGGTTGATATCCCCGTTGTTGGTTTGGCAAAGGCACGCACCCAAGGTAATTTCGCTGACGCCGAGGTCGTGCAATCCGAGGAAAGATTTTTCCTACCTAATAGGTCGAATCCTGTTGTGTTCAGACCAAACTCTGAGGCCTATCATATTTTGGTGGGTATTCGTGACGAAGCCCATCGTTTTGCAATCACTTACCACCGCAAACTGCGCGAAGCCAGTTCCTTGGAAAGTGAATTAGACATGATTGTTGGTTTAGGTGAAAAACGTAAAAAAGAAATTCTAAAAGTATTCCCTGATATTGATTCCATTCGCTCTTCTAGCGTGGAAGAAATCATGAAGCGCACCGGTTTCCACCGCGTTCTGTCCGAACGCATTCACCTTCAACTAAACGAAGAAGAAGTCGTCGAAATCGTCGAAAGTGACACAAACCCCGGTATAGCGATCGCCTCTGCGACCACCGACAAAGTATAGTTTACTTGCTGAGTATTTGGTGTGTCTACGGGACGGCATGGAGCCGCTGAGCGCTTAATTATTGTTGGGTTCATGGATTGTCGCGCAGCCGGTGATACAAGCCTCGCAGATGGTGGCGGTGTGATTCGTCGGCTGGTGGTGGCGGGATTCAGCGGTTGGGGCGAAGGGGGTGGTCGGGTTGCATTACCTAAATTGCATTTGCAGTAACTGTTTTACGGGGCTTAATTTGCGGAATTTAATCGATACTAAATTTGGACTGCCTCTCTGGGGCGAAGGGTCTGATTTCAGCGATTCTTACCTGCGCTTAAATACTCATAATCGCACGATGCCTTTTAATTTATATGCATTCGGTTTTGTGTTGTCTGCGTTTGTTATTGAATTTGCTTATACCTTAGATCCATTTTGGACTTGAATTCGTAATTGAAACTGAATTCATGCGTTAATTTATAGCGAATTCGCAACCGTGTTTCTTGCTTGAAGCCGCATATTTTGCTCGAAACCAAATTCGGATTTTCATTCTGGGGCGAAGGGTCTGATTTGGATTCATCGCGGAATGTATTTTGAAGTAACTATACTTTATATTCAGTAATCTTTATGAGAAATTGAAAAGAATCAAAATGATAAGACAAAATAAATCTCGAATGAAGCAACAATTTGGCGGAAGCCTACTATATAGAAAAAGGAAGTCTAAGCGGCCCCTGGATTTCAAAAAATCCACTCATCTGGTTTTACGTTTAAACGAACGAGTTCCCTCTTTTTTTAATCCGCGAAACCGAAAATTGCGAAAAGTAATTTTAGAAGTCGCGGCAAAATATGAAATTCGGGTATACCAATTGATTTTGAATCATACTCATTGCCATTCAGTTATTAAGTTACCAAGTCGAAACGCCTATGTGAAATTTATTCGCGAGGTAACTTCTAAATTGGTAAAATTTTTCTCTGATGAAGTGGGAGTAACCTTGAAAAAGATATTTGAGTGGCGCCCATGGACCAGGTTCGTCGAATGGGGCCAAGATTTTGTGAATATTCAAAACTACATGATTAAAAATCAGCTAGAGTCGGGAGTCTTGCAAATTTCGACGGGGCGAAATTCGGGACGGCGAAACCGTAGAATTAAAAGGGGAGCTTCGCACCAACAGAAACAGCTATCATTAATACACGTTGATCCTGCGGTCAGCGAAGGCTCAATGAAATAAAATTTTCCAGTCGATTTGGTCGCATCTGAGGAAAAGGAACAGCGTAGCCAAAAAAAAGAAGCACGAAGGCTTCCCTAATCAGTTCTGCCGGTACAAACACCGGGTCCGTACAAACACCGGGCCGGCACAATCATCGGACCAGGGTGGAAACACCGCGGACGAAGAAGCAAAGCCATAGTTAAAGCCGCAGTAAATCTGTGATCGCGGTCAACTGTTGCATCTAAGTATCGCGTTGTAGGAAGCCGTAGCAGATCGGTAATCGCATCCCGCGATCGCGTTCAGCAAAGGCGCAGCGAATGTTGCCTGCGCCCTACCTAAGCTGATCGAGAATCAGCAATCGTCAGAAACCAAGTGGCTGCTCAAGAATCAGCACCGGATCAAAACTCTTAATAACCATTTAAAGTCATCGTAGCATCAGGGTAATGTGGTGGAACCACGTTACAGCTGGTAGTGCGATAAACGTTAAATACGTAAGTGTTGTTGCTGTTTAAATTAGTAACGCGACCGTTATTGTATGGACGGCAATCTAATTTTTGTTCAGGTTGACCGAAACCACCGCCATAAGGGGAGTTTTGTACCGAAACTGTTAAAATAGCCGTTTCATAAGGAGCTGGATTATTTAATCCCCAGTTAATATCAGCGTAACATTGTCACTGCCAATTGCATTGCATGCCGTTGGAGTAAATGTGTGCGACACCTTGCTGTGGCGGTGGATAAGGAGGGGGAGGATTGTAACCACAATTGCCTACTCTTCTTGAATAACAACCGTGATCTTCAATTTTCCATTGGGCGGCATCGTACCAGTTCGGTGGCGAACAACCGCAGATTCTTTGTACTTGGTAACCTTGTTCACAAGAATACTGACTTTGATTTTGCCATCCGGGTCCACAATCATAAGCGAAAGAAATCGCGCCTAAAATAGTGGTAAACAGAAAAGCTAATATAATTTTCTTCATTCCATCTCCTTTGTCGATTTACAGGTTTTCTGTAAAGTTATGTTATGTGACTAGTTCAATAAAGAGGTGGTCCTAAGTCAAATAAAAAAGGAGCTGTTTTCACAACTCCTTTTTTGATTTTTAAATTAAAACGATTTCGGTTAATTTTTCTCAACTTACTAATTATGTGCGAATCTTAAGATCCGCCTGGAATGCCGAAGCAAACTCTCGGTTTGCTTCGCATAGAAAACTAATTAAAAGATCTCAAATGTAGCATTGAAGTCTTCAGCAACTGCAGCTTCGTCAGCGCCATTATTTAAAATGATAGCTGTTTGGTCTTCAGTTTGAACTGCTAATTTTCTGATCTCGTTCAAGATTGCTTTTTCTTCGGTAACGCTGACTTTGTTAGTCGCTTTGTCCGCACGATTAGCATCATTGATCATTTTGTACTTAGCTAAACCAGCGTGTAAGAACATTTGATCTACTTGCGCTAAAATTTCTTTAGTGTAGTAGCCTAAATACTTAGGTGTCTCGTTACTTACGCGTTCTTTGTTAGCCAATAAGCCATCAAAGAAAGCAATGTATTGAGAAACCATTTTAGGTGCTCTTCTTACTACGAATCCATTGTTAGCATCCATGTAGTAACTTCTTACGTCCGCATTGGCAGAACCGATAACCATATCATCACCAACGATAGTTAATTTCGTATGTAATGAAAGGTTAGCACCTTGTTTTGGTTTCAAGTATTCATACTGAGCAAATGAAGCTGATCTTCCATTTTGATGACTTTTCAAGAAGTCAAAAAACACATACATTTGATGCATAGAAAACAAATTCACCGGAGCTAAGTCAGTTGTGTCAGGAGAGTTCGTTAAGAAATCTACTTGAACATTATGACAATCCCAAGTTCCATCAATCATTTTTCCTAAACCATCTATAACGTTAGAAGGTAAGAAGAAGTAGGCCGAATGGAAAATAACGCGTTTTTTAACACCCGTTGCCGCGGCAACCATACAAGTATTTTCCATACCTGCCATCCACACTTCGTGAAGATGTTTACCGCTTTGCCCTTCTTTGTCATTGGTGGCGCCTAAAAGACGTTTAGTCATATTAGTTTTGCTGTAAGGAACGTTTTCTAGGTAAGCCAATAACATTGTCTGTGCTTCTGAAGCATCGATTTTGTCATCGTACTGACCAGCACCTTTCCAAGTTTGGGTAAAATTTTGTTTGTAACTTTTAGCA
>JAYVAZ010000309.1:0-4170 GCA_043750675.1 Pseudobdellovibrionaceae bacterium
AAACAACAAAGAGGGCACTACTTTTTTTAGAAAAGTTCCGCCGGATCGCTATAACAAAAAGTTTTTTGACGGTCTTAAAGTTATTGGTGGCGAAAAAGCGGCGAACTCCATGGGAGGATATGTTAACCTTCCTGGTTCTGATTCCAAGTTGAATTGGAGAATATCACCTAGTGAAATAAAAGATATCGATCCCAATCAATTTCGTCTATTGGAGGTCGTAAAAACATCTTTAGCTGATGCAGATCTATTGAATAAAAAAGATATTTTAGAAAAAACTGCTTTGATCTGTGGGGTGATGATCGATTCCGATTTCTTTGGGATGGAGCATGTCAGTGTTCGAATGAATGCTTTGGTTGATTATATCTGCAAAGAATTGAAGATTTTAAGTTTTGAAAAGAGAAAGAGTTTGGCTGACGAGCTGCTTAAGTCTGCTAAGCCAGATTTGTACGAACAAGCCAAAGATAGCGCAATTGCCGGAATAGATTCGATGTTAGGTTCTCGAGCTGCAAAATTTTTTGATCTTAAGGGCGGATCGATTTCTTTAGATGCGGTTTGTGCAACGGGTATAGTAGCTATCGATCATGCTTGTCGTTTGCTGCGTTCAAGAGAATTAGATGCCGTAGTTGTTTGTTCGTCGACAATGGGTATGAATGTCCAATTAAAACAATGCTACGATCAAATGACCGGCGGCTGGCTAAACGAACCATCAAAACCCTTTGATAAAGATAGAAGAGGTTTTTTGATTGGCGAAGGAGCCGTTAGTTTTGTTCTGCGGCGCATGGAAGACGCCGTTAAGGATGGACAAAAAATATACTCATTAATCCGTGCCACAGGTTTATCTTCAGATGGTTCCTCAAATCAAATGTTGCAACCTCATTTTGCAACAGCAAAATTGTCTTTTTTAGCGACGCAGAAACAGGCAATGAAAGCCTTTGCGGTTGAAATGGTTGAATCACACGGTATTGGAACTATTGCCAGCGATCAAACTGAAATGGAACTTATCAAAGATCATTATTCAAAAAATCTTTCTGGCCCAGTTACGATGGGTGCTCTTAAGGGCTCCATAGGGCATCTTAAGGTTTGTTCTGCATTTGCCACGATTGCAAGGGCTTCGGTTTCGGTTCAAAGTGGAACTAAGTATCCTACGGCAAATTTTTCTAATCCGGATCCTTTTTTATTGGAAAACCATCACAGCCTCCAGGTATTGACTGAACCTAAAGACTATAGGAATGCAGAAAGATTATGTGCAGTGACCTCTTTTGGATTGGGTGGAATCAATGGACACCTTATTTTATCTAATTATGATCCTAAAATTCATCGAATGACAGATGCTGTAGCAAAAAGTAAAACTGCTGTAATTTCAACAGCTGTGGAACCCATTAAAATCTTTGGAAGTGCTGAAGAAAGAGGGGTTTTGCTTGGAAGACTTTGGGCAAAGTCATTCAATCAAAACTATGAACATGTTTGGCAGCGATTGCCCCAACAACTTTTTAATCAAAAGGAAGATCTGGTTGGTATTTTTCAAAAGTGGCTACCAGAAGAATACAAGGAAGAGTTAGCTGGTTTGGCAAAAGGGGCCGAGGTGCCTACGGAACTGGTTTTATGGGCAAATTGTTTAACTATGGCAGTAACGACCCAATATGGGCTGTGTTTTGGGTTTTCAAAAAACGGGATTCATGGATCTAACTATGATTTTCCATTTGTTACAAAAGCCGACAATGAATTACTTCCACGTGAAGTATTGGAATTTCATTCTCTTGGAAAAATTCCTTTTTCGGGGGTTTTTCTTTTAGGCAGTCCTTTTCCCTATTGTGGTGTTAACGCTATAGGAATTTCAATATCAGCCAGTTCAGGTACTGCCTTAGGGCGAGTTTCCAACGGTATTTTTGTTTATGCTTTGGTAAGAATGGTCTTGGAGACGGCAAACAGCTTAGAAGAGGCCAAAAAGTTAATGAGGTCCTATCCGGTTTCGGGAGCATGGATTTTTATTGTCCAAAGCAAAGTAGAGAACAAGTCGCTATTTATCTATATGTCTGAAGATATTTTTCAGGTTGAAGAAAGGTTGGTTGCGTTTGCGACCAATCATTTTCAGATGCTAAACGACGGTCTAAAAACCAGAGAAGATTCGGTTTTGCGGCTGGAAAGGTTAGGGGAGCTATTAACTAAGTTGCCAATGCAATCAGCACAAGAGGGCTTGTCAATATTGGCAGATAAGTATGATGTCGCCAGAAAAAAAATCACGCGATTTTCTACTAGCAACACTTTAAACAGGTATAATTCCGCTGTCTCATTTCTTTTTGATCATCGTACTGACCACTTTCATGTTTCTTACAAGAATATTCCCTCTGGAGACAGCAGCTATCAAGTTTTTGCCTTACCAAAAGAAGCTTCTGTTCTTATAGCCTCTTCCCCCGAATCGGAAAAATCAGGAATTTTGAAAAAATCTACACCAACGATTAATGAACTCATTGTTTCTCAGGTCACCGTTGGCGAGAGGTCGGATTGGAGAGACGCGTGGGAGAATTCTTCAAAAAGTCAGAATTATTTTTTGGTTGATAACGCACAAACGTCCCTAATTGCTGAATTATCAAATCGATATCCCCACATCCCTATTCTGCAAGTCCAAGATGAATTGATAATAAAAGAGACCGAATCTGGCGGTATTAGTTTAATTGATTTGACCGGTTGTAAAACAAACGAGCCAGTGGAAACTGCTTTCAAAAATTTTAAATTAAAAACCCAATTGATCAAAGAGATGCTTAAAAGAAAACAGATCATAGATGTAATTAATATTAGTTTAGATGATTCGGCCATTAATTCTGGATTGTCGCTTGTAAAGCGGTCCGCAGCCAATAGTCTTTCTAAACCCTTTTATAGAACTTTGCGCAAAGAAAAAGTTTCTGAAAGTTTTTGGCAGTTGGACTTGCTACGATTGCTTGACCTTTGGGGTGCCTTAGATTTACTGGCACAGGGAAAATATCCTAAATTTGAAGACAGTATTTTATTTAATCATCAGCTTTTTTCAAAACGGTACAGTGCAGATTTTAAACTCCCTCCGAAAAATAGTTTGATAACAAAAAAAGAGACAATCCTTTTTACCGGAGGCGCCTCTGGAATAGGTTTTGAGTGCCTAAAAAAGCTGGTTTTAGAATATCCCTTGGCTGAATTTGTTGTTATTGGAAGAACGAAGCCGCAAAAAATCCAGGAAGAGGCGGTTGGTTCTAAAACTGCTTATATATCTAAATTGGCAACGCTGAAACCAGGCTTAACGCCCAAAGAGTACTTGGCTGACTGGAATACAATTCAACAGGCCGAATCCATAGAAAAAAACCTAAACCAACTTAAAAAAATGAATGCGACGGTATTTTATTACCCTTGCGATCTTTTGAATTTGGATTCCGTATCTTTCCAAATTGCAGACATTCTAAAGAAGCATGGTCCGGTTTCGAGTGTTGTGCATTCTGCCGGGTTAGAAACGGCAAAGCTATTTAAAGATGCGGATGATTATTTAGGGTCTACATTTTTCTTAAAAACGGAAGCGACGGTACATTTTTTTAATCAACTTAAAGATCAGCCATTGCAAAATATTGTATTGTTTTCTTCAATAGCATCGGAAGTAGGTAATGAAGGTCAAAGTGAGTATGCGGCCGGCAACGGTTTTTATGCTTATTACGCTTCTATATTAAGCAAGATGTTTTCTGCGGCAATCGTAAAGAATGTTTTGTGGCCGGCCTGGGATCAGGTAGGAATGGCTTCGAAAGCTGGCGTTAAGGCCTTACTTATCGAAAAAGGGTATCGGTTGATTGAACCGGAACAAGGGAGTGCACTTTTTTTAGAAATATTTAAAAGTACTCAGTCTAATTCGGCTTTAATCGTGTCTCATAAGAAAGAAAATTTTTTATCTCATGATTTCAGCTACAAATTTAAAAAATCGATTTTATCTGAATTGCCGACCTTAAAAGTGGAATCAGAAAGTATGGTTGACCGGGTATCGGTGGCTTTGGAAAATCATTGGGTGTTTGAAAAGATATTCAGTGGTGAAGAACATTTTCTTAAGGATCATATCGTAAAGCAGAATAGAGCGGTGCCGGGAGTTTTTTGGATCGAAATGTTGATGGAAAGTACAAAATATAGTTCCTGGCATGAAGACCGAAATATTTGTGTTGATCA
>JAYVAZ010000310.1:0-6028 GCA_043750675.1 Pseudobdellovibrionaceae bacterium
CAGCGCCTTTTACTTATTTTCAAAGAATTCCCTTCTCTATTTGGTTATCTAGGCATAAACCGCGACTTTTTTGCTGGGTTTTGTTATATAACTTCCATGGAAAAAACCTCTTCGATCTCGTTTTCAGAAATGAATTTGCATCCCGCTTTACTGACTGCCATTGAAAAAATGGCTATTAAAATACCTACTGAAATCCAAACTCAGGCCATTCCCGCCTGTTTTGAAGGAAAAGAGATCATTGCCGTCGCCCAAACCGGCAGCGGAAAAACTCTGGCTTATGCATTGCCGGTTTTGACAATGTTGGCAAAAAATCCTGCGGCCCGTGCGTTGGTTTTAGTACCAAGTCGCGAGATGGCAGCCCAAATAGAAAAAGTTTTGTATCAACTTTGCGCAGAACTTCCCATTTCAACTTGTATCGTAATCGGCGGCACTCCGAATGCAAAACAAGTAAGTAGCCTAAAAAAGAAACCGCGTTTGATCGTAGCGACTCCGGGCCGTATGAATGATCACCTACTAACTAACAAATTACTTCTTCAAGGTGTGGAATTTATCGTGATCGACGAAGCCGATCGGATGTTAGATATTGGTTTTGCGCCGCAGTTAAAAGCGATCAAAGCCACCCTTCGCGGTAAACAACAGACGATGATGTTTTCGGCTAGTTTTGGTGATTCAGTAAAATCGGTATCTAAAATTTTCATGAGTGGCCCAATCCATACCATTCGCTCGACCAAGGCTGAACAGCCGGTTGCCAGTCTAAAACAAAAAGTCATCTTCATTGATGGTTACCTAAAAAATGATCGCCTTGTACAAGAACTAAAAGTCGTTAAAGGCGGCACGATTGTTTTCTGTAGCAGCCAAGACAGCTGCGAAAAAGTCGGCAGCCATTTAAGAGAATTCGGATACGAAGTTGATTTAATCCATGGATCTTTAAATCAAGGGCACCGTAGCCGGGTAGTCCGTGAGTTCCGTGAGGGAGAATTAAAAATCATCGTAACCACTGATTTGCTGGCGCGTGGTTTAGATGTCCCACATGTCGATCAAGTAATTAATTTTGACCTACCCGTAGAACCAGAAGACTTTTTACACCGTATTGGGCGCACGGCTCGTGCGGGTCGTTTCGGAACGGCTTTGACTTTTGTCAGTCCCGGCGATGGAAATCTGTATAGGCCAATTATGATCTATTTAAAAGATGCGATCGAAATTAAATTAAATCCTAAGTTTGAATTCCTTCGCAAGAAAACTTTTAACGGAAATGATCAGGATCGACCTGTCGAAACTTCAATCAACCCCCAGCCCAAAATCGGCGCGAACCACCACAAACGCTTCTAAATCGATTGTCTCATTTTGAGAATTTGAAAATTAAGGCGTAATAATATCGTTATTTCAAATAGTTACGGAATTGATCAGAATTGGCCCGTGTGGGCCTTTCTTTTGCTTTTATCTCCAGTGTAGATTTAATTTTATTTTGGAGGCTACTATGAATTGGTTATATAAAATATTTTGGGCAGCTGTAGTTGTCTCTTCACTTATGTTGTCAGCGTGCGGACAACAAAAGAAATCTGGAAACAACAGTCGACGTAGTGGCAGCACTTTCAGAACGACGGGAACTTCTAATCAACAACCGGTGGCTAGTACTCCGATCACCAAATTTGCGATCGACGTAACTGGTGTTTTAAGACAGATTTATGATGACGGCACTGTTCTTCACACTTTTGATGTTAAAATCAATGGTCAAACAGTTAACGTGGCTACTAATAACGATCCTTACACTGATATGAATGGCATCTTTACTAGCGAACAAGAAGTCGGTGGATTAAAGGCGTACTTCCAATCAATGTGTTTAAACAAAGTTTGTGATTACTCTGTCCTTAGCGTGATGATTTATAACGAAACTACTGGCGAATCGAAACAGGCCGGTGCTTTGGTTGGTACATCAGGAACCGTTGAAAGCACCTACGAAGGTGTTGGGTCAAATACTCAAGCCACTATGTTGAGTATCGATCAATTAGCTGAATACTTTTTTCCACAGTGATTTTAATGTGACCAGCCGAACGCTGGTTTTGATTATTCTAACGTGATTTTAATAAATTTTATAATTCCTAAGGATAGGAATGATTCTACCCCCCTAAGCCGACCTTCCCCCCAAGGTCGGTTTTTTTTTGCTTTGACGAACCTCTTAGAAAAACCTAAAAATGCGGCTGTGAAGATTATCCTAACGACTCTTAATGCTACCTACCAACATACGGCTTTTGGCCTACGTTATCTGTATGCCCAAATGGGTGAATTGCAGCCGTATACCAGCGTTCAAGAATACACGATTGCAGCACACATCCCTGACCTGGCCGAAAAATTGTTAATGGATAAACCCGATATTATTGGGTTCGGTGTTTATATTTGGAATACGACCGAAACCGAAGAGCTGATTGGAATCATCAAAAAAATCAGTCCTAAAACTTTGATCTGTTTAGGTGGACCTGAAATCAGTTACGAAACCGAAAAACAAAAACTGTTTGAACTGGCCGACTATGTTTTCATCGGCGAAAGTGATTTTTCGTTTCGCGATTTCGCCGCTGGCTATTTTTATAAACAACAACTACCCGAATCCAAAATAATTCGTGCTGAACTTCCGGATATAAAAAAAATTAAATTACCGTATTTCTATTATAACGATGAAGATATTAAAAACCGTGTGATTTATGTCGAGGCCTCACGTGGCTGTCCTTACAAATGCGAATACTGCCTGTCTTCTCTGGATAAAAGTGTACGCTCTTTTGATTTAAATGTTTTTTTAGGGGAAATGAAAATTCTTCTGGATAAGGGCTGCCGCACCTTTAAATTTGTTGATCGGACTTTTAATCTAAGTCCCACCACCAGTGTTCAGATTTTAGAATTCTTTTATCAACATATTGAATTGGGATTATTTTTACATTTCGAACTGGTACCAGATCGTTTGCCTTTAGAGATTAAAGAAATCATTAAAAAGTTCCCGGCCGGATCATTACAATTTGAAGTCGGCATTCAAACATTAAATCCAAACGTTGCGCAAAACGTAAGTCGCAAAAATGACCTTAGCAAAGTTGCGGACAATTTTAAATTTTTAAAAACCGAAACGTTTGTGCATACCCACGCGGATTTAATCGTAGGTTTACCCGGCGAAACCGTAAACAGTTTTGCGGCTGGATTTAATCAATTGTTCGCAATGGGCCCTGACGAAGTCCAAGTGGGAATTTTAAAACGGCTAAAGGGTACACCCATCATTCGGCATGACCAGAATTATGCGATGATTTACGACAGCCGCCCGCCCTTTCAGATATTACAGAATAAGGACATTGATTTTGCGACGATGAACAAAATGATTCGATTTGCAAAATACTGGGACTTGATCGCCAACAGTGGTCGTTTCCCGCATTTGATGAACTTTTTATCCAGCCACTTTTCGGAAAGTATGTTTGATGTTTTCTGGAAATTGTCGGAACAGCTGACTTTGAAACATGGACAGGGCCACAGCGTTAGTTTGCTTAATCTGTCGATAAGTCTAAAGAATGTTTTAATTGAAAACTTCAATGTTGAAACCGAATTGGCCAAAGAGGTCATTCGAAATGACTACAGCAATGGTCAAAAGAAGCGCGATGTACCGTTTGATTTAATTGCAGCGGCCGACCTACGCCAAAAAAGGTCTTCTCATTTGAAGTCGGAAGAGTTAAACCCATCTTCTTTGTTTTCTAGTGCAGCCAAATCCAAACGCCAAGTCGAACACACCAGAGGGTCCCATGTTTAGTAAAAATTTAATCCTGGTTTTCGTTTTATCTACTTTGATGATTGCTTGTACCGATCGCCGGGACGAATTGGGATCTAAAGGCAATCCGATCAAAATTGCCTTAGTGCCTGGACAAGATCCAAAAATTTTAGAATCCAATGGTGCTGAACTAAAAAAATATCTAGAAGCCAATACCGAATGGAAATTCAATGTTACTGTTCCGGTGAACTTCATTGCAGTAGTTGAATCGTTTGGCTCTAAACGTGCTGACGTTGCGATTATTAATCCTTTTGGTTATATCCTAGCCAGTGAAAAATATAAGGTCCACGCCAGCCTGATTGGTGTGGCAAATGGTCATATCGAATACCGCGGGCAGATCATTACTCGTAAAGGTCATTTGAAATCGATCAAAGACATTAACGGCAAAAAATTTGCATTCGTTGATCCGGCTTCGACATCGGGTTATTTGATGGCAGCCGCGCTTTTTAAAAAAGAGGGAATCAAACCTTCGGAATATATTTTTTCCGGCCGACATGACACCGTGGTTATGGCTGTTTACCAAAAACAAGTCGATGCGGGCGCTACATTTTATTCTTACAGCGAAGGCGACAAACCACAGGACGCGCGTAAATTGGTAAAAGATCAATACCCCGATGTTTTCGATAAAATTGAAGTGCTCCAATTGACCGAGTCTATCCCAAATGATCCCGTGGCTTTCCGTGATGGTTTAGACCCAAAAATGGAAGCCAAAATTATTTCCTTGTTAAAGACTTATATCAAATCTCCTGAGGGCGCGAAGGTAATGTACGATCTTTACCACATGACTGATCTTCAGGATGCGACCGACAAGAATTATGATTCACTACGCGAGACCATTAAAAGTCTTGGTCGCTCTCCGACAGATTTCATAAAGTAAGCCGCAAGCAGTTTCCCCGGCTAACGGATATTCCGTTTATCAGAGGAAATGATACCGCCCTATCTAGCTGACCCCTGCGAGGAAATGCAGGGGTAAACTAGATAGGGCTCTATCAATCTTCGTCATAACTATTTGAAATAATCCGTTAGCCGGTAAAAATAAAATTGATATTACATTTATGAAATCTGTAGGTTCGCTAAAACATTTGCTTCGCAAATAATAGATTTTTATTTATAGATGATAAAGCAATGGTTTTTCTCCTCGTGCATTTGCTCGCACGAGGGGGAAAATCATTGCGGTATCACTCTATCCCAAAAAAAATTTATTTGTCGCGATTATTTGATGCTGCAGTAGTCTTGCGCGAAAGGCAGCGTTACAAAATAGGTATTGCCGCTGGCACCTTCTAGGCTTAATCGAATTTTTAAAGATTTAACTTCATAACTTAAAGATTTTTCCACCACATCAGTTGAAGACAATACATATGAAGTCAGTGGTTTAGTAGAACCATCGGTGGGGGCGGCTTCGCCATTTAAAACCGAAGGACCATCACACATAAACGCCAGCGCGTTTTCTTCGTTAAACTGGCATTTTGAAATCAACCATTCATATTTAAAACTGTCGGCTAAACCTTTCAGCTCGTCCGATTGCATTTTTACCCAAGGAATTAAATTTGTAGTAACGGGGCCTTCAACCAAGGGCATATTTTCGTACCCGTGATTATTCTGCACCAATAGTTTTAATTTGCCGTCGGCTTTCCATAACATCATCTGCGAACTGCTGGCAGAGGGCCAACAAGAAACCGATTCGAATGCCTGGGCAGCACTAAGAATGATTAAATTTTGTAAAAGAAATGAAATGACCGAAAACAACAAGATCTTAAAAAACAAAAACATGGAATCCCCTCTGATTAAAACAGTGCACTAAAATTAAGCTAATATAAACACGCTTAATTCACTAGCACATTCTAAAGTGTTAACCTTTTGTGGTTCCGAAAACAAAGGCAATAATGATTGTTAATAAAATAGGTAGAATCGCGTAAATCGCAAAAGGCAATAATTCCTTATGGACTTCGTTTTCGCGTTCTTCTGGGGATAAATTTGAATAGGTATTTTCGTTGCTCATGGAATCAATTTAACAAAACCGATGTATACCGGCAAGAATAATTGCTATAAAAGCCTAGCAGTTATGCCTAAATTATTATCATCTTTCATCCTTTTGTTAAGTTTCATATACCTTCAAGCCCTTGCAAGCTTTGAACAATCTGAAATCAATAGTTTCAACGAAGTAGCACTGCGATTGGAAACCCTATTAAAATTTATCCCCAGAAGAACGCGAAAACGAAGTCCATAAGGAAT
>JAYVAZ010000311.1:0-3101 GCA_043750675.1 Pseudobdellovibrionaceae bacterium
TAACTGTTTAAACTGCCTTCTTGATAATATTCCTGCGTATGCTGCCGAATTTCCCGCGCAAAAACGCGAAAATTTTCTACCGCACGGAACATATCTAAACGTTTTGCGGAAAGATATGTTTTACCCTGATCCATCGATTCAGCCTTGGCCAAGGCATCCGACTCTTCAGCAATCGCATCGGCCAGTTTATTGATCCATTCTGCCCGTTCCACCGTTGAAAAAGACGACCATTTTGGAAAAGCCGCCTTTGCCGCTGCCACTGCACTGTCCACGTCTTCATTTTGGCTGTCGGGAAGAACCGAATAGACCTTACCCGTAGTTGGATTGTAGTTATCAATCCAGGCTTTTGAATAAGGTTCACAAAATTCACCATTGATATAATTAAGAATTTTTTCCATGCCTACACCACTTTTTCAAAAAAAGAGCGCATCGATTTTTTAATACCTTCGTTGTCATGATTATTAAAATCAAACCACAACATCAATCGATCGTCTTTATGATATTTTTTCAGTATCAGTTCTTTTACTTCGTAAATATTTCCCGCAATCGTATTTCCCACCGCTTGTTCGACCTTTTTAGGATCAAGGGTGCCTTCCATTGCTTTCCAGTAGTTCACCCAGGCGATCTCAGCCTGTTTTTTTGCAATTGCACTATTTTCTTTGTCAGATTTCGCAGATTCATCGGACAAAAAGACCATTGCCGTTCTTGGCATCAAGTCCCTGCGCCAAGGTCCTCCGGCAGTATTGTAGGCACCAGCCATCCGAGCATGCGTTTCTTCAATAATCTTTTCGGGAGTGATAGATAAGTTAAAAACACCGCAAGGCAAAATTTCGTTGGCTAAAATCTGCGCTTCCGGATCGTGACTTCCTAAAGTCAGACGTAGGTTTTTTAAAGAATTTTCAAACGGAATCACACCGACTTTTTCAAAGTTCCAATGCGACTCCAAAGCCACCTTACCATCGTGGGCTTTCCCCAGTGGTCCGGCAATTCCCATGACTTTGTCGAATTGGTCGGGATCTCGAAAATCACTTTTCTCTAAATAAAAAGTTCTTAGCTCCCGACTGGAAAGATGTTCGCCTTTCAGTAATCTTAAAAAGATCTCGACTGCTTGAATAAAATATTTGTTTTTAATAACTTCCCAACCGGCTTTTTCTAAATCGGTTTTAGGATAATAACCGTAAGGACGATTTGAAAACGGAAATCTCCCTGCTGCAAAACCCAAATCTAATTTGCGCGTCTCATTTTCATGGAGATCATGCAAAGTCAAAAAGGTTTTAATCGCTTCGGCATGTGCGATCGGGCCACCATTGCAAATAATATTTCGAATCGCTGATCCAATGTTAATTTTTTTAGTTTTTGCAAACGCCACGTGAGCCAGCTGTAAGATGTCCGTATTTAAACCGATTTCACCAGCGAAGTAGGGAATCACTGCGGAAGGGTTTTCTTTTTGCGTTTGACAGGATAAATGGGTTTCCGCTACCCAAGCGGTTCCGAAATTTAATTCGTCTGCCAACTGTAACTGCGAAAAAAAATTCTGGAACATGACTTTTTCAGTAGGTTTGTAGTTATCCACTTCGGTTTGGCAAATTGACAAAAAGAGATCAAATTTCATTACAGACTTTGCGTTCTTCCACCATCTACAGGCAGATTTATTCCGTTGATGTAACTGGCCATATCACTTGCTAAAAAGACCACTCCGGCAGCGACTTCTTCTGGTTGCCCAAATCGTTTCATCGGAATCGATCCTAACCATTCCTTATCAACTTGTTCGGTTGCTATATTTCTTTTTTCAGCCTGTGCGGATTTCAACTGGGAAAGGCGAGTTGTATCTGTGTATCCCGGTAAAACATTATTAACTGTGATATTCCATTCACCTAACTCCAGCGCCAAAGTTTTTGCCCAGTTCGCCATCGCTGCGCGAATCGTATTGGAAACTCCCAAATTTGGAATCGGTGCCTTTACGGAAGTAGAGATAATATTTATAATTCGGCCCGAGGCCTTCCTTTTCATAATTGGCAGCATCCATTGGACTAACATTTGCGCCGAAACGATATGCTGTTTAAATGCGGTCTGAAATTCTTCAGCGGTCGCTGAAACAATAGGGCCGCCTTTAGGTCCACCGGTATTGTTAACAAGGATAGTTGGTTGAAATTTTTCGATAAAATTTCTGATCTTAGTAAATTCTTCAGGTTGATCGATTTTTGTTAAATCGAATTCTAAAAACTGATGACCAGCTGAAGAATTTTCTAACTGCGAACAAACCCGCTGCAAGTTTTCTTTATTCCTAGCTAAAAGAAGAACTTGCGCACCCGAAGCTGCAAAAAGTTTTGCGGTGGCTTCGCCAATTCCTTGAGATGCCCCACATACCAGAACCGTTTTTCCATTTAAATTTAACATGCGCCTATATTTACAAAGCCGCTTTCATAAGTCCATCACCGATTACAAGGTTATATTCAGAGTCAATTTGACTACGAAAATTTGTAATTATTTTGGTCTGAAACTTGTAGAACGAAAAATTCACAAACAACAAAACCTTAAAAGGGAGACAAAATGAAACTAGTTATTGGTATTTTAACGTCTGTTGCTGCAATTGCGGTAACTGCGGGCTTGGTTGCCTGTGGCGGCGGAGGCGGCGGACCAAAACTTTCTGACGCAGAGTTTAATTCGAAAGCTACCGAGTTCGTGAAGAACAAATCAAAAGAGCTGAATGTCGAATTAACAATCGCAAAGAGTTCAACCAAACAACAAGATTATGTCGTTGTGTACAATCCGAAAGTGGATCGTTACCAAGTTTACAATGTAGTCAACAGTGACTTCACAGTGGTTGGTTACAACGGGTCTGATTCAGAAGTGGTTTCTGTCAGCCAAGGTTCTTACGTTACTCGTAATGGTGATCAATATTATCTTTATGAAACCGAAGGCGTTAGGTACTGGGATGATTTCTGGGACGAATACAGATACGAAGACATTGATTACAAAGTTACCTTCGAAGAAACTTCGGCATCGGCAAAAGATTTAGAGGCTTTGTATGCTCAATCTGAAGACATCATTCTGGGTCAAACTTCACAAAATGTTCAAGCCGCTTTCGGTCTTAGCGAAGA
>JAYVAZ010000312.1:0-8563 GCA_043750675.1 Pseudobdellovibrionaceae bacterium
GCGCAGAAAGAAGTGAAGGGAATTTATAGAGTACTTCATGGAAGCGTTAAGTTTGGTATTCAGGATAAAAAGTTACGTGGTCGAAACTCTTCAGAGTACTTTATTACAAGTCTATTTTCGAAGGGTGATTTTTTTGGTCATCATTTTTTAATACCTGGTATTCCAAACCAGTTTTACGCGGAAGCATTGCAGGATACAGTCACGGAGTTTTACAGTTTAGAGCAATTTGCCAAGCTGAATCCGGAGCTGAAAAGCCAAATATTCATGCAAGCAATCGAGCAAAACTATAAGGAGAAAATCGATAAACAGAAATTTTATTTGGCATCGGTGCACGAAAGAATTGCTTTCACTTTGATTCAGTTAGCTGAACGTTTTGGTACAAAAAACGAAGCCGGCGAAATCGTTATTGATATCAAACTGACTCGCAGTGAAATTGCGCAAATGGCCGGTACAATTAATGAAAGTTTATCAAGACACTTAACTGAACTAAAAGGCGAAGGAATCATTGAGTTAAAAGGTAAGAGAATTCTTATTAAAAACTTAGCGATTTTGAATGAAAAATCAGGCGAACTGCTGGCTAAAAAACAAGAACCGACAGCAACTGCTTAATCTGCTGTGTAATCTGAGCTATATTATTGCAAAAAAAGAAGGCCTCGTGATACCTCAATGTGAAGGGTATCTTGGGGCTGGTCTTTTAAGTTTAGGGTTAGATGAAATTTACTATCGAAACTGTTTCAAAACTAACGGGAATTCCGGCAGCCTCGCTGCGGAACTGGGAAAAACGATATGGTTTTCCCGAGCCTGATCGGTCCGATGGCGGCCATCGTTTTTACACCGATTCTGATATCGAATTCCTTAAGCAAGCGTTATCACTGATTGAATCGGGACATAGTCTTAGTGAACTTGCCAAAGAGTATGCCGTTCACAAGGGCCATCATAAAGAAACTCCGATAGAAGAAAAGCCCATTTCCCCTTTGTCGCGAATTCAAGAAATACGTTCTAGGAATGAATTTCTTAACGATGTGGATTACCGAGTTCAATTAGTTTACGAATCATTATTAAAGTTTGATCTTGCGGCAACGAATCAACATTATGCCATTCTTAGTGCGCAATTAAGTCCGGAAAAGCTGTTTGATTGCGTCTTCGAGGCACTGTTAAAAAAGGCCGGCGAAGACAGTTATACTAAGGAAATTTTGGTGGCCCAGTGCCAGTTTGTTTCTTCGTTTGTTCGTCTTAAATTAAGTTCGTTTTTGGCTTTTGATTTTCCCAAAATGCAGGAGCAAAAAATTCTGGTTTGCTCTTTAGCGGAAGAGGTCCATGAAGGGGCGTTGCTATTGGTAGCCGCGCATTTGAAGTTTAAAGGCTATCCCGTTTTTTATTTTGGCTCGAACGTTTGTATGGGAGATTTGAAAATCATTATTGATGAAATTCAACCAGATGTTTTATGTATTTCTTATGCTTATGAAGAAAATCTGCACCGAGATATTGATGAATTGATAGAGCTAAAAACTCCTGTGTGTATCGGCGGGCGGGCGGTTGCCCAGGCTTTGCAAAATCTAAAAACGAAAAAAAACAAAAACCTCTATTTCTGCCAAAAAGCCTTTGGTAGTGAGGCTGCACATTACGTTGAATTGATCTGTCAAAAAAAATAAACTGTGTCAAAATGAGACGTCCTCTGTGATATATAAAAGTTGATCAATAAAAATGAGATTCAGATCAAATCCGCCTAAAGTCCCTCAACTTTTGGGGCGGATTGGCCGATAGGTTTATATATGAAGAAACTATTACTTTTAACATTACTAGCCCTAACGTCTTTAGCTACAACGGCCTGTTCAGTAAGTGGAGAAATCCAGGACTTAACCGAAAGAAAGACAATCGTTGCCCAAGATAATGCGGCAGCAATAACCATGGGTGGTAATGTGCAGGTAAAAAGTGGTTATACGGTTTCTACCAGTATTGGAGAGTCCGCATACGTCGATGGAAATACGCAAACGGTGAATGGTTATACGGTCTATTCGAATCTGCAAGGTGCCGTCTCATACGAAAACAAATCAGAAACTGTTGTCCAATAACGGTTGATTCTAGCAGTCATAAGAGCCTTTTCTAAAGCCGCTCATAGGCAAAATCTGTAGAAATTCTTTACGCTTTTTTTTTGATTTTCTTCAAATTTCAACTCTACAAAAGTCTAGTTTCGCCGATAAGTAAGGTAACTAGTAATTCTTCTAGTTCTAACTCTTTATCAGGAGAGAATCATGAAGTGGAAACACTCATTTAAACACGTCGATATATCTGAAGCACTCAAACAATTTACCGAGGAAAGATTCGATAAATTAGAAAAGTATTTATTAAAAGAAAGTACGGCAAACATCTATTATACGATGGAGAAACATTTGTGTTGTGTTGAAATGACCGTAAAGAATGGCAATGGCCATTTTAAAGCGCATGCGCGTGGCGAGACTTTTTACGTGGCGGTGGACCAGCTGGCTCAAAAGTTAAGCAAGCAATTTTCAAGACAAAAAGAAAAGATGCAGGCTCATAAGAAATTCGATCATTCCAATCAGGCTAAGTTTGAACAAATGAACGAAATGATGGAATTCACGCCAGCTAGTTATTTTGGCAAAAAATCAGCCTAAATTAAAGGCAAAAATCAAAAACTTAACTCTCAAAACCCTCGATCACGAGGGTTTTGCTTTTTTAGGGCTTCAGGCCGCTTCGATATCTTTTCATACAGGCGAGTCAAAGAACTGCCTTATTGACCCCTCTAAACTCATTTGTTAATTTTCATTGGTTGGCGCCTCAGCAAAAGGCGCACTCCATTAGAGGGAAATGATTATGAAATCCATGCAGAATTATTTTTTTACCAGCGAGTCCGTAAGCGAAGGTCATCCAGATAAAATGGCTGATCAAATTAGTGACTCGATTTTGGACGCTATTTTAGCTCAAGACCCAAAGGGTCGTGTGGCTTGTGAAACGTTGCTAACAACAGGATTGGTAGTGGTTGCCGGCGAAATCAGTACCAACGCTCAAATCAACATGACGGACATCGTTCGCGAAACGGTTAGAAAAATTGGATATGATGATTCCAGCAAGGGTTTTGATTATAAAACTTGTGCCGTGATGTTAGCCGTTGGCAAACAATCGCGCGATATCGCCGTTGGAGTAAAAGACACTCTATCGGAAGATCAGGGTGCCGGTGACCAAGGTTTGATGTTTGGTTACGCCGTTAACGAAACGCCAGAAATGATGCCGTTAACAATTTCTCTTTCGCACAAAATTTTACGTGAACTTTCGGCATTACGAAAATCCGGTAGATTGGATTTTTTAAGACCTGATGCTAAGTCTCAAGTTACGGTTGAATACGAAAATGGCAAAGCCAAACGGATCGATGCTATCGTAGTTTCTACTCAACACGCGGCCGAAGCTAGCCAATCTCAGATTAAAGAAGCGATTATGGAAGAAGTGATTAAAAAACACATTCCTTCAAAATGGCTTGATGCTAAAACCAAATTTTTTATTAATCCGACCGGTATCTTTGTAACCGGTGGACCAATGGGGGACGCCGGAGTCACGGGCCGTAAAATTATCGTTGATACTTACGGTGGTCACGGGGCTCATGGTGGGGGCGCATTTTCGGGTAAAGATCCTTCTAAAGTCGATCGTTCTGCGGCCTATGCGGCTAGACATGTGGCTAAAAATATCGTAGCGGCAGGTTTGGCAGAAAAATGTTTAGTGCAGGTTGCCTACGCGATTGGTGTTGCGGAGCCGGTCAGTGTTAATGTTAACGATTTCGGTACCGGTGAAGTTGGCAGTGAAAAATTAGAAAAAGCAGTGAAAAAACTTTGGAGTCTAAAACCGGCTCATATAATCAAAGACTTTGATTTATTAAAACCGATTTATTCGAACACTTCGACTTATGGTCATTTTGGACGCGATGAATTCTCTTGGGAAAAATTGAACAAAGTGAACGAACTAAAAGAAATGGTTAAAAGTTTATAATAATGGATCCAAAATTTATACGTAACTTTTCTATCATCGCGCATATTGACCACGGCAAATCCACTTTGGCTGATGCTTTAATGAACGCAACCGGGTCTTTGGCTGAACGTGATGAGAAAGCCCAGTTCCTTGATAATATGGATCTTGAACGCGAACGTGGAATCACGATTAAGGCGCAATCCGTTTGCCTTAGTTATAAAGCCGCTGATGGAGAAACCTATCAAATCAATTTGATCGATACTCCGGGGCATGTGGATTTTAGTTACGAAGTTTCGCGATCGTTGGCGGCCTGTGAAGGTGCGATTTTGGTTGTAGATGCTGGTCAGGGAGTTGAAGCACAAACTTTGGCCAATGTTTATTTGGCGATGGAAAACAATTTAGAAATTATTCCGGTATTAAACAAAATTGATCTACCAGCTGCCGATCCAGAAGGCGTTAAAAAACAAATTGAAGAGACTATTGGTTTGGATTGCTCAGAAGCCGTAATGGCTTCGGCCAAAGAACGTATTGGTATCACTGAAATCTTAGAGGCCATCGTTAAAAAGGTGCCACCTCCTAAGGCCGACCGATCGGCCACTATGCGGGCATTGATTTTTGATTCTTGGTTTGATTCTTACCAAGGCGTAGTTGTTTTAGTCAGGGTCATGGATGGCATTCTTAAAAGGGGTGACCGAATTAAATTTATGGCTACCGACCGTGATTATGAAATTTTGCGATTAGGAAAAAATGCACCCTTTCCTTTAGGCGTAGATCAGTTAGATGCGGGCGAAGTGGGCTTCGTTGTTTGTGGAATTAAAGACATTCGCGATGTAAAAGTCGGTGACACTGTTACCAGTGCCAAAAATCCGGCGCCGGCGCCATTACCGGGATTTCAAAAAATTAAACCAATGGTATTTGCTGGAATTTTTCCTATCGTGGCTTCAGAATATGAAAGTTTAAAAGTCGCTTTGGATAAACTTTGTCTGAATGATTCTTCTTTAACTTTCGAAGTCGAAAAATCATTGGCCTTGGGATTTGGTTATCGTTGTGGATTCTTGGGCCTTTTACATATGGAAATTGTACAAGAACGGTTAGAACGCGAATTTAATTTGGATTTAATCACCACGGCTCCAACGGTTGTATACAAAGTTCTTTTGAAAGATGGTCGATTGTTAGAACTGGAAAACCCAGCGCAGTTACCGGACGAAACTAAAATCGAACGAACCGAAGAACCTTACGTCAAAGTCACCATTCATGCCCCTACGGAGTGTATTGGATCCATTATCAAACTTTGTGAAGACAAACGTGGTTCGCAAATAAAGTTAGATTACGTCACCGAGAAAAAAGTGATCATTGAATATAAATTGCCATTGAACGAAATGGTTATGGATTTTTACGATAAGTTAAAATCGATATCTAAAGGTTACGCTTCAATGGAATATGAGTTTATGCTTTTTGAAGAGGCAGACCTAGTTAAAGTAGATATTCTGATTAACGGCGAACCCGTTGATGCATTGTCATTAATCGTCCACCGTTCGAAGTCCGTATTGCGGGGCCGGCAGATGGCTGAAAAAATGAAAGAATTAATTCCGAAACAACAATATCAGGTCAACATTCAGGCTGCCATCGGTGCAAAAATTATTGCCCGAGAAACTCTAGGGGCAATGCGGAAAGATGTTACCGCGAAATGTTACGGCGGGGATATATCCAGAAAAAGAAAACTTCTTGAACGCCAAAAAGAAGGTAAAAAACGAATGAAACAAATTGGTTCGGTCGATGTACCACAAGAGGCTTTTTTAGCAATCTTGAGAGTAGATGATTAATCACGTAGTAAATGACGGAGTGAAAAATTTAAAATGAGCGACAAAAATAAAAAAGAAGAAGTAAAAGAAAACCCGTTGGATTTTAAAAGCAAAAAATTTTGGACGGAAGGCTGGGGTTCCGTATTTCTAGCCGTAGTCGTTGCCTTGTTTGTCCGTTGGGGTTTTTTCGAAGCCTACGTTATTCCATCGGGAAGTATGCTACCTTCCTTGTTGATCCATGATCACATTTTTGTGAATAAATTTATCTACGGTTTACGTGTGCCGTTCAGCGAAAGCTGGTTAGTTAAATTTCAAGAGCCTAAAAAAGGCGATGTAATCGTTTTCAAATATCCGCGCGATATGAGCACTTTTTTTATTAAGCGAGTAGTGGCGGAACCTGGTGACAAAGTTTATTACGAAAACGGAACTTTGTTTATTAACGATGCCCCCCAAGAAAAAAAGGTTCCAGTAAGTAGCGATGATTTTATGTGGCTTCGCAGTGAAGACTTCATGCACGATGGAATGCCCACCGATTCGAAAGACAACTACGTACATTTTACTGAAGTCCTAAATGGTAAAGAGCACAGTATTCTATTAAAGCGCGGCGATATTTACGATACCTTCGGTCCTGTGACGGTTCCGCCTGATCATCTTTTTGTTATGGGCGATAACCGGAATAATTCGCATGATTCCCGGTATTGGGGTTTTCTTCCGAAACAAAATATTTTGGGTCGCGCAAGTATCGTTTGGTTAAGCTGTGAAGAAACTCTTCCTGTAGTTTCTATGATTTGCAATCCGCTGACGATTCGATTTAAAAGATTTTTCCACTTCGTCAATTAGAATGCGATGGTGGCCAAACGATCAGAATAAAAAAGGAACATGGCCGCAGGCCCTGTTAACCTTTTTAGGACCGCTGTTTTTATTACTAGCGGTTCGCTGGTGGTTAGTGGAGCCTTTTGTAATTCCATCTGGCAGTATGATTCCGACCCTGCTCATTCAAGATCATATTTTTGTAAACAAGCTCAGTTTTGGTCTGCAGAAGCCTTTTGAAAAGGGTTTTTTGGCTGAGTGGTCTAAACCTAAGCGTTTCGATATTGTGGTCTTTCGCTATCCTGTAGATAACAATGTTTATTTTATCAAAAGAGTAGTTGGTTTGCCGGGCGAGACGATCGAAATGCAAGACGGAAAAATTTTTATAAATCGAGAAGCCATTTTGCCTATGGCGATTAATAAAGAAATTGAAAAGGGTTATGAATATTTTGTAGAGGGTGAACACACGATTCGCTTTCATAGTGGCCAGATTAAAAAATCAAACTATGCCAGCATTCAGGTTCCCGAAGGTCATTATTTTATGATGGGTGACAACCGCGATGAGTCCAGTGACTCAAGAGTTTGGGGTTTTGTTCCAATGGAAAATATCGTTGGCCGTCCTTTATTTATTTTTATGTCTTGTGATAAAACCTTGCCTTCTGCACGAATTCTTTGCGATCCTAATACTATGAGATGGAATCGTTTTTTTCAGTCGGTTAAATAAACCTGAATGCAGCAAAACCCGCAAAAACCATTAAGAGAATACGTTGAAAATATAATGGTCGCTTTGTTTCTAGCGCTTTGTGTTCGTACGTTTATCTTAACTGGCTACAAAGTTCCCACTACTTCGATGGCTCCGAATTTAAAACCAGGTGATTTTATTTTCTCTTATCGACTGCCGTTTGGAGTTAAGGTTCCATTTATGACGACTAAAGTGGCAGGGCAACTGCCACAAAGGGGAGAAATTGTTGTTTTCACTTTCCCCGATATCCCTAAGGTCAATTACGTTAAAAGGGTTGTAGGTCTTCCTGGCGACAGAATTGAACTCCAAAATGGGCGACTGATCGTAAATAATCTCCCCTTTCAGTACGAAAAAATGAATTCGGAAGGTTTGGGAGACTTAGAGGGCTCAGAAAACCAGGTTCTATTAAAGGAATCGAATAAATCAGAGTCCCGGAGTATTATTTTGCAGAAACGCGATAGTGAAAAAAGTTTTGGGCCCATTATTGTGCCCGAAAACGAGGTCTTTCTGCTTGGTGACAATAGGGATTCGAGTGATGACTCTCGTTATTGGGGTACTGTGCCGGCTAACCGTTTGGAAGGTCGAGTCGTTCTAATCTGGCTGTCCTTGAACTGGCAGAAAAAATGGCTACTTCAGTCTCTTCCCGAGGTGCGTTGGGAGCGGGTTTTTTCAAAAGTTCATTGACCACAAATTTCAATTTTTGATAGCTTAATCTTAATGTCAATCTTAGGTTCTCACCTTCTGAATCTTAAAAACTATTCGCCGCAACAGCTTGAACGTTTTTTTAAATTTGTTGATAGTTTAAATCCGCAAAAAAATCAGCGTAGAAATTCCTTAAAAGACGAAACACTTAAAATGCCCACTTTGGCGATGATGTTTTTCGAGCCTAGTACACGGACCAGGCTTAGTTTTGAAGTGGCCTGCCACCGGGCTCATTGCCGTTCGTTTTTTTTTGATGGCGGAGAATCGACCAGCCTAGAAAAAGGCGAAACCATTGAAGATTCGATTTATAATGTTTTGGCCATGCAGCCCGAGGGTTTGTTGGTTCGATGTTCTGATAAAATAAATATTCGCGAAATCATCGAAAAGAAAATTCCAGAGTTATCTCCGCAAACTAGTTTTATATCAGCGGGCTGGGGAACTCAGGCGCACCCGACACAGGCCCTGTTAGATGCATATACTCTATACGATAGGTTTAAAGACCTTAAGGGAATGAAATTGGCCATTGTCGGAG
>JAYVAZ010000313.1:0-3946 GCA_043750675.1 Pseudobdellovibrionaceae bacterium
GCGGATAAGGATTTCGTAACTCGAAACCCAAAACACCCAAAGTCGCACGCGCAATATACCAAGTCGCCTGCGGATTCCAACCACTAGCTATTTTAATCACAATTCCTAAACCATTTTTGTAATTGGGATGATCAATGGCCATTCCTAATAAACCATCGGCACCTTCTTTGGCGATCACTTTGCCATTGCAGGATTTCATAATCGTTGTATCCAAACGATTAAATCCCCCAACTAGGTCAGGATATTTAATCATCGAATCCCAAATCCAATCTTCTTTTCTAGTCCGCGCCAGACCCGCATAACATTTTGCCAATTCATTCACTGTCATCGAAACCGTAGGCAGTCCGTCCCCATCCCGAGCAATTCGCAGGGGTTTCCAGTCTTTGCCTAAATACTTCCGAACAACGCCAATATAATTTTTGAAAACTTCATGACTAGGTAAAGTGTAACCAGTGCGGTCCCAACCCATCAAACGACAACCTTTTAAAATCGCCGCATGGTGCCCACTGGAATTATTAAACCAACGACGGGGACGACGGACCTGTCGACCGAACTGCACTAACGGAAGGTCCAAAGGAGTCTGCATTAAACCCCATTCGCTTTCGTTTAGTAAACTTTGTGCAGCTTCCACGTGTTCGGCCGAACCATTATGTGATGAAACGCTGATTGCTTTCTGTTTGTCATCAGTCGCATCTTTTAAAACTTCACTGAATACCTTTACGTAAAATAATTTCATCATACTTCGGCCGTAACACAGCACATTTCCACCGAAGGAATGAATCAGTTCATCACCACTGTACCAAGAGATCGCCCCATGAATCGTATTTTCACTGACGCCATTGCGACGGTAATCGACCAAAGGTTCCCAATCGACATCAACACCAGTAGGAACATCTTTATCTTTTTCACCAAAAACTGATTTGGGAAAAACTTTAGAGTTCTTAAATTGCGAGCCGCTCATATTTGCTCTTCTTCTTCGTCAGTTTCCTGATCCGAATTTCCAAAGCCAGACATGGCACCCGTATTTTCGGCGCCAGACATGGCGCCAGCATTAAAAGACTGACTGCTAAGTCCATTCTGTGATTCCAAAACATTTCTTTCGCCTTGGAAAACCTCCGGGCTGTCTTCATCAAATTCTAAATCACGAGCCGCAAATTCAGTCGGAGTTAAACTGACAACGGCGCCGCCCACTCCATAAATGGGTTCGTAGGCTAAAACTTCGCCTTTATAGCGGTTGTGTGCTCCCATTAAAGTACTTAACCACCAAAACGGTTTAAAATTATTCACTTTTTTAACGCGCGCTTCTTTATGAATTTGTCGCGACAGTTGCGCCACGTCTTCTAAACGACCAGCACCCAGAAATTCTAAAATTTTTAAATTCCATTCGTTGTCTTTCAGCGAATGGATTTTGTCGTCTTTTGGCGCAGTAAAATCAGCATGCAATCGGTTCGATAAAGTACTAACTATAATCGCAACTGCCGTTTTCCCCTGTCTTTTTAAAACATCTTTTGCGGCCTTGGCCAAAACTACAGTTTCAGCACGGTCCGAATAAATATTGCTGGAAACAATAACGGCCGGAAATTTATTATCTGGATTTACCAATTTCAAAGTCACAACGGATCCCGTATCAACAGGAAACCCATGATAATTAACTTCCTTCGCCAATAGCCCACGTTCGGTCGCGGCCTTTACATATTCCAAAGCAAAAGGGCGATCTATCTTAAATTCGTAGGGAATACTTCCTAGGTCATGAAATTCTTCGTCTACATGTATCCACTTCAAAGTTTCTTTGGCTTGGATCTGGTGACCTAAAATACTGGGCCACATTGTCGAATAAATTAAAATCACATCCGGTTTTAAGATTTCTAATTCGTCCTTAATCCGATCGAACGCCGCCCGTAATTTTGCGTAGGAATCATTCGCGTTCGGAGTCAATAATGGCTGCGGCAATCCAGGCACGACATAACCTTTTAGTAAATTCACGGTGCGCTCCCTTCGGCGGCTTTAGCTGTAACCGTACCGGTCAACGGCCACTCAACAATGGCATTGCCGGTGCCGATCACACTTCCATAACCATGTACGATGGCTGGGACGGTCGGAAAGTCCAATGCCGATAACATCCAGGTCAAAGATCCCGAATCTGTTTCGGAAACGGCTTGCTCGGTAAAATCCGGCATTAATTCAATAATTTTTTTCGATTGACCTTTTTTCATTAGATCGATCATTTTCATATCCCATAGATACTGACCGTGATGATAGATGTGCTCGTGGCTCATGTCTTCAGGGATCGGCGGCTCTTTGGTGAAATGACGATGCGATAAAGAATTGCTGGCTAAAATCAAAACTTTTTTACCCGACTTTTCAATTGCGCGTTTAGTGACCTGACCCCACTCAATCATTTTTTCCTGCATTACATCAACATTGTAATAAGAACTTAAAGATTGGGTAGAAATACAAACAATAGGTTTATCCCAGGTCGGTCGCGCTAAATGGCAAGATACGATGGTACCGTAATCAACACGGAAATCAGGATTCTGCATCAGTTTAGTATTTAACCCGGCGGCGGAGGCCTCTGAAAAAATTTCCTTTGCCAGGGCCACATCACCCTTCATGTCATATTGAAATCGAAACAAGTGTGGGAATACGGGATCTACCGAAATACTTTTGTAATGATCACAGGCTAAAATATGATTACCCACGTATGTTCTCCAGTGCGGAGTCATAATCACAATAGTATCAAAATCGATCTTTTTTAAATTATTTTCTAAACGTTCGTAGGCCCAACGCAAATTTTCCCAACCACATTCCGATTTAGGTTCGTTTTGCGGTGGATTGGCCGCGTAAACCAAATGCGGCGGATGCGGTGCCAGTGCGGCAGCAACAATTTTACCTTTGGACATTAGTTGGCTCCTTGTTTTATACAAATTGTTTTTTTCTCGGTGAAAAAATCAATCGAACTACGACCGCCTTCGCGACCCATTCCCGATTGTTTCATTCCGCCAAATGGGACTCGAAGATCGCGTTCCAACCAAGTATTGTACCAAATAGTTCCGGCTTTGATTTTCTTACTGGTTACTTGCTGGGTGTTCATATTGGTCGTCCATACACTGGCGGACAAACCATATTTAACGCCGTTAGCTTTATCGATTGCTTCTTCTAAAGTTTTAAATGGCGCAATCGAAGCGACAGGTCCA
The DNA here is from genome assembly GCA_043750675.1 of Pseudobdellovibrionaceae bacterium. Taxonomy (GTDB): domain Bacteria; phylum Bdellovibrionota; class Bdellovibrionia; order Bdellovibrionales; family Bdellovibrionaceae; genus JAYSSX01. The sequence continues at coordinate 3,195 of JAYVAZ010000313.1, forward strand.
AAAATTTCTTCTTGCATACAAATTGATTGCTCATCCAAACCTTCGATGATCGTTGGACTGATAAAGTAACCTTCTTTAAAACCGTCTTGTTGCAAAATCGCCGGAGCTTCCGTTCCCGTCAAAAATCGACCACCATCCTTTTTAGCCATCGCCAACATAGACGTGATTTTTTCAAAGTGTGGTTTGCTAACTACCGGTCCCATAAAAGTACTTTCAGACGCGGGATCACCCACCTTCAAGGCTTTTACTTTAGATACTAACTTTTCCTTGAATTCGTTATAGATTTTTTCTTCAACATAAATTCGAGAACCACACAGGCAAATCTCGCCCTGATTTAAAAACGCCGAACGTAAAACGCCATCAACGGCTTTATCCATTTCACAATCCGCAAAAACTAAAGTCGGGTTTTTGCCACCTAACTCTAAACTGACCTTTTTGAATCCTTCGGCGGCAGCCGCCAAAACAGATTTTCCGGTTTTGGTTCCCCCGGTAAATGAAATCAAAGAAACATCCGGATGTTCGGTTAAGGCTGACCCTGCCTTGGGTCCGAAACCATGAATAATATTAATCACACCTTTTGGAAAACTAATTTTTTTCAAAATCTTAGACAGCATAAAGGCCGTCATCGGAGTAATTTCAGAAGGTTTCGCGACACAAGTATTTCCCATTGCAATCGCTGGCGCAATCTTCCAACTTAACAAATACAAAGGCAAATTCCAGGGCGAAATCAGTGCTGCGACTCCCACCGGTTC
>JAYVAZ010000314.1:0-2272 GCA_043750675.1 Pseudobdellovibrionaceae bacterium
TTTTTGCCCAAAACCGGACTTCAATACATGCTGAATTTAGGGATAATAAATTATGCGTTTATTATCATTATTTATCCTTGTTTGTCTTTTCACTTTTAGTCGTTATGGTTCTGCCTCGATATTGAAGGTGATGATTGATCCCGGGCACGGCGGATCAGACTCGGGCGCCGTTCATGGCAAAATCAAAGAATCCGACATCTCTTTAAAAATCAGTCAGGAACTAAAAAAGATTTTAGAAACTGATGTCCGTTTTCTGGCTTCACTAACCCGTGAACAGGATAAGTCCTTGACCCTAATCGAACGAGTAAAAACAGCAGAAGAGTTTCAGGCCGAAATTCTTTTGAGTATTCACGCCAACTCTTCTCCCGATCCGCGCGCTAAAGGCTTTGAAGTCTACTTTCAAAACTACCTCCCACCGGACGAAGAAAGTTTATTCTTAGCTTCCAGCGAAAATCTTATTCAAAAAACTCATCAAGAAGAAATTCAAAATTCTTCGGACCCAACCAAAAAAAATGACGTGTTATCAATTATCGAAGACCTCAAACGTCAGGATCGAATGCAGAAAAGTTACAAATTAAGTCGTGAAATCTTACAGTATATGGATGCTAAAGAATTTACCTCATTAAGGCAGGCTCCCTTTTACGTTGTCTCCAAATCCAATATGCCAGCGGTCCTTATCGAAGTAGGCTATGTTTCCCATCAAATCGAGTCGGAAAAACTAATTAAAAAAGAAACCCAACAACAAATCGCACAAAAAATCTACTTAGGGTTGTTGCAGTATAAAGAAATGATAGACAACTCGCAAAAGCTTGGCCTAAATTAGTACGCATTATGCGTATGTCAAAACTGAATAATTCGGGTTTTTTTAGATTTCTTATAGCTACCCATCTATTAACCTTTTTATGCTTTGGTAGTTTGTCTTTGGCACAGTATCCGGTTGATCAGCCGGCCTCGGACGAGAGCTTCAAATCCTTTTTTGCCAGAATTACTCATGGCGGATCGTTCCCGGGAATTAGATTGGAAGCGCCTGAAGCTTTTCAAAAAAAGTTCTATTCAAAAATTTATCGCCCCTTTTGGATGGGAGCCTTGAATAAGGCGCAAAAACAAATCACCGACCATGGTGGCGATCTTTGGTTTGATTTTTATAAAACCCAGAATATTGCCCATTGGTTATTCCCAACCCCAGATCTAAATTCAAAATTTTCCGCTTACTTTGACAAAACCATTTTAGTATCTACTCAATGCCTTAACAAGTGCAGAAACTGGGATATATTGTCCAATACTCCTTTCTCAGCCTGGACTATTGCAGAAAGAGAGGCCTTTGTTTTATGTTACGTCAATGAAGCGCAAATGTTTGAACAAAGAAAAATAACGGACTTTTTGGCGGATCAGTATGGTAAAAAGTCCGAAGCGTTATCGGACCATTTCCTTTTCAGATTATTAAATGCAAAAGATTTCGAAAAGGCATTACGTGAATTAGGCTGGGAAGGTGAAGTTTATTTTCGCGGCATTACGGCTCCTGATCCTAAAAATCCCAACAATCGAATTATTCTTATGAATGATGATTTGATGAAAGCAATGACCCCATTTGATTCGCCAATTATGCAATCTTTAGAATATGTGGGAATACTGACTCATGAAATCAGCCATGTCTTTCAAGATCTTGAAAGCCAAGATTTTAGTATTAATTTAGAAATTTTCTCTGCCGAGGGCGCGTTACTAATCGAAGGCTCAGCGGAGTTTTTTGCAGAACAGGCCCTTAGGAAAGCCGCCTTAAGCTGGAAAGATCAACCGCAAAGCCTAAATGTATTTGTCGCAGAAAATGCAGTTGAAATTGTTAACCGACCTGGAAACGAGCAACAAGGTAATTTATTCCCTTATACGGTTGGACTACCCTTTATTGCAGCCTTAGATGATCTATCCATTGATAAAAACAAAATGCGTCTTCAGATTTACAACACCATCGCGCAAAAACAAACTTTGACGGAACTGTTAAGTAAATTTTAAATAAACACCAGATAGCAACTTGATGGTTTTTTGTCGCACTGAAGGCGTCTTTACAAGTCAATCGCACAAAAAATCTACTTAGGGTTGTTGCAGTATAAAGAAATGATAGACAACTCGCAAAAGCTTGGCCTAAGTTAGTACGCATTATGCGTATAGATCAAAGACTCGAAAATCAATTAAGACCCGTTAAACTGACTGCTAACATTTGCGAATATGCTGAAGGCAGCTGTTTGGTTGAATTTGGAAAAACCAAAGTTTTTTGTAC
>JAYVAZ010000315.1:0-8920 GCA_043750675.1 Pseudobdellovibrionaceae bacterium
ATGTCCTTGTGGTTCGTCGCGTACAGCCAGCGGCGCCAGCCGTGCGGCGCACCGTGGGCGTGATCGTCGTGGGTGTGATCGTGGCCGTGACCGTGGCCGAGTCAGATACCAAAAAACCTTCACATATATAAATCGGTATAGCCAATATGGATGCATTTAAATGTGTAACAAACGAAACAGAAAATGAGACCTTTTGGAAGTTTTCTGGAGTAATGAACGAAAATTTTCAAATGCCCCACTTGTTTGGAAAAAAAAGACTTACAATTAATTTAAAAGATATTCAGATGATCAATTCCTACGGAATAAAGGTCTGGTGTAAGTGAGTCATGCAAAACAAGTTACTGCCAAAAATTACCTTAGAAGAATGCCCATTTGTTTTTATTAAGAACATTTCAGCTATTAAAGGTTTTATTTCAGGAAACATGACCATTGTTTCCTTTTTTGTTCCATTTTTTAATGATGATTCCCAGGAACGCAAAGACATTCTTTTTAAAGTGGAAAGCGATTACACATTAGATGGATTTATTAAGATTCCAAAAGTGACAGACTCTAAGGGTGCAGAAATGGAGTTGGACGTTAATAAGACGACCTACTTTGCCTTTCTGAAAAAATGAAAACGGCATTTGATTCGTTTCCGGAATTATTTCAAAACAATACCTTTATGCCATTTAAAAGTATTTTATTGCGTATTTTTATTTTAAGGGTGCCTGAAGATCTACCGAATGTCCAAAAGTATGATATGAAGCGAACGGTAATCGTTTTGGACAAGGCCTCGATCTACATGTCGACAAAAATGTTGCAAATGGGTTTTTCGCATTGCCTATCAGGCGACCGAAAAGATTTAAGTAAAGAAATACTGGCGGCCAGTTGTTTGCTGTTAGAGCCCGCCATTTTAACCAATAACGACACGCCTTTCTTATTTGGGAACCTCATTAAAAAAGACAAGTCAGTAGAAGGCTACGAGAAACTTTTTTTTGAAGCGTTAAGCAGTGACGACAAACCTATCATGTTACAAAAGTTAGACGAGTACATAGATCGAAATCCCAGATTAAATTCCCTAAAGGATTTGGCCATGCAAATATCTGACGAACTATTTACCAATTCCATTTATGAAGCAACTATCAAGCGACATAATATGCGTTCAAACGTAAACATTGATAGGACCGATCAAGTGACTTTAGGCAAAGACAAGTCTGTCGTGTTTTATGCCGCCTATGATGAAGATATTTTTTTAATGGGATGTTTGGATTCATTTGGGGTTTTAAATAAAAAAGATGTCGTCAATCATTTGGCCAAGGTCTACGCTACGGACAAGGCGGTGCCCACTTTAAGTGGCGGCGGGGCAGGTCTAGGTCTAAAGCTGATTATCGATAATGCAGCAAATATTTATTTCTATTGTGAAAAAGGTAAAAGAACAATCGTTGCCTGTGGGTGCATAATTGGAAGCGTAAGAGAGAATCTTAAGGCTACAAAACACATTCATATTAGTATAGTTTAAGCCCAGTAACTAACCTTAACAATATAAGATTTGTGGAATTCTTTTTGATGTGCTAACTTTTATCTATGCAGCAGGATAATGTTTTGGTGTTTAAGTTTAATGAACCAATTACGGAAAGAAATTCTTTTCCGGTCTTAGCAATTGAAGACAAACACACCGAAGTCCATGTCGAATTTTCTGAACGAACTTATTTTAATAGCGTCGGCATTCGGGATTGGATGAAGTGGTTAAGCCCAATCAAAAAAAATCATCTGGTAAAGCTGACTTTATTCAATTGCCCGACCTCTATAATAAATCAGATCAATTTAATTTCTGATTTTTTGCCCAGCAATGCAGTGGTTTCTTCTTTTTTTGTTCAATTTATTAATCCCGAAGGAACGGAAACCAAAGCTATCTTATTAAAAAAAGATGATGTTTACATCGGCGGTAAAGTTATTTTGCCTATTGTGAAGGACTCCAAAAATCAAATTATGGAAGTCGATGTAAATCATAAATTTTTTAAATTTTTGAATAAGATCTAAATTTGAAAAGAAATTAATCATTAAAGTTCAGATTCTCAATCTGATACAGTTTAATACCCTCAATTCGCGTTAAGTTTTATTAGGAAAATTCCGTTAATTAATTATCATGAAAATTAATTGAAGGAGCCTACAATGTCAGTGCCTGCAAAAAAATTGGATAATTTGGTCGAAGTCCACCCAGGCAAAGTTGAGAAAAGGGTGGGTATGCTAGAGGGCGTTGCTTTAAAATCTTTATTATCCCCTTATTGGGATGAAGGATTTAAGCAAGATACGCATCGTATTTCAAAGATCAATATTGACGGTAACAAGGCCAAAGCTATTTGTAATATGACCAGTCATTTTACTTCTCCGACGGATCCTCGATTTCATCTTAGCATCTTCAATGCGGTGGACTTCATCTGTCAGGTAGGGATAGCGCATGCTCTTTACCTTAATAACTACGATGAAAAAACCGTTGAAGTATTAATGACAGATATTCAAGTGACTTTAACAAAACAGGTATATGATCCTAAAGATATTCCAATAGATATGGAGATTTTTGCGCGCTCAACAACGGCTCCAGGATTGAACCGCAAGACTTCAAGGTCTTTCTACAAATGGAAATTTGACGTTGCCAAAGGTTTGTGGTGGGGAAATGTCACTCTGTGCTTTCCATTTGGTTGATCGATGAGTCGATTCTCCATCGGTGATACCGTTTTTATCGACGTTGAAATTTCCGACCAGATGGTTCGCGACTTTGCCAAGGTATCCGGTGACAACAATCCAATTCATATTGATGAAAAGTTCGCGGCTACTACCAAATATCAAAAACGAATTGCCCATGGAATGCTTCTAGGCGCGTTAATTTCACGAGCATTGGTCGAAAGGCTAGTTGGTCCAGGTGGTATCTATTTTAGTCAAACTTTAAAGTTTGTCGCCCCAGTTTTTATTGATGAAACGGTTCGGGTTAATTTAAAGATTACAAATATTCGTGAAGACCGGAATATTATGACGGTAGAAACCAAGGTCATTAAAATTCAAAACGATGAAGAAGTGGTCCGCGGCGAAGCCATGTTGATCTTTAGCTAAAAAAGATCGGTAGCGCTGCATAGGCACTTGGTGTACTGCTAGAGGCCATTATGCTGTTTCCGCTTTTTACACTGGCCAAGACTCTATCTAATGAAATAAATAGGTCCGCACTACCTAAGTGGCCCAATTGTCCATAGGTATAAGGCGACTTTTCTAAAGCTATTCCAAGCTTCGCTAAAATTTGAGATCGCATGCTGTCCCGAACTTGGTTGATTATATAATATTGGGGGTCGTCTCGTTTAAGAGAGTTGGCCCGTAAGCAGCCATTAACAACATTGTCGTAGGATGAAATGTAATGATCTACGATATTGATATCGGCAGTTCCTCGTTGGCGGAAATGGCGATTGTTTTTCAGTGACTCTTCTGAGAATGGCTCTTTTGTGCCACCGGCAGGAGTAAAAATGTAGGAATTAAGTTCTGGATAAGTTTGTCCCTGTAAATTTCCAAATCGATTATTTGCGCTAGGTCCTATGATGCAAGCTGATCCACCATCAGCATGCGCTAATGTGCCTATGGAAAAGTTCACCTTTTCGCTAAGGGTGTGTGCCCAGCGTTCGGCTGCGCAAATTAAAATGAAGGGATTTTTATTTGATGGATTTTGTTGTTTCAGTGCTATTAATGATGAAACACAACCCAAGGTAAGATCAAAACCAATTGCATTTTTTAAGTTCAATCTTCGAATGATTTCGATAGCCATAGTCCAAGAAGGTAGATAATCTTTGGATACGCCAGTGTAAATAACTAGACCTATATCGTCCTTGTTTAAGTTCAATTTTTTCAGTGCGTCCAAAGAAGCCTGATAACAGAAATCAGAAGGGTGTTCGTCATCCCGGGAAGCGATGCATTTTGTAACAAAGTTAACTTTTGTTTTAGCAGTCGAAAAATCTATGGAGTATGTTTCGCAAAGTTCCTCCAGAGAAATGCGTTTTTCTGGCAGTGAAACACCGATTGAATGGATTCCAAAATTGTTTTCCATATTTAAATTATAGGGAAAGGGACGCGTAATGTCCTTAATGAAAAATTATGCTAGCACATGGTCCATATTGGTTTAGGGAACCTTGAAAACCAACGGGGTCTAATGTGTAATAAAAGTTTCTAAGGTAAAGGAAACAATTGAATTCTTTTAAAACTGACCTAAATAAAGAAAATGAAGCGAAGGCTTTAAAGGCCTTAACCAATAAAACATCTACCTTTACAGATGAGTTGCCGTCTATTTTCCATTTAGATGTGACTGGTAAATGCAATCTATCTTGTCTTTATTGCCAGCGGGATTTTTTTACTAAGACAAATAGTCCCTTCTTGAAGGGTAATATGAGTAACGAAATTTTTGAGGCTTTAGCGCCAAACTTTAAATATGCCAAGGTCGTTGCCTTGCTGTCGATGTTGGGCGAACCGTTAGTTGTAAAGGAATTGCCCACCTGGTGGGAAAAAATATTGGAATATGGAGCCAAGCCACAAACTACTACAAATGGAACTTTTTTAACTCCGGAATTGGCACAAATGTTCGTGGAGAAGGGTGGTCGCCTTAAAATTTCAATTGATACAATTAAGCAAGAAGAGCTGAATATTATGCGGCCTAAAATGACGGTCGACTTGTTAATGAATCGGTTGGAACTCATTACCAAAATGCGTGCTAAAACTGGAAGCGATCGCCTGCAACTAGGAGTGAATGTATGTGTTACTTCTTTAAATGTCGAATCGGTCGTAGAGACACTTGAGGCTTGTTCGAATAGGGCGGAAATTTTCATTTTTAATTTTTCTAACTTTCGTTTGCCGCGCGACCAATCAGGAACTTATCACGAAGAGGCCAGACAATTGTCTTTAGATTTGGATAGTCCAAAAACTAAGGAAGCTTGGTTTAAAATTTTAGATTGGTCTAAAACTCAAAAAACAAAGCACGATACGAAATTTGTTTTCCCATATAGCAAAAAAGAATGGAATCGTATTTTAGGGGACAATGTCCCTGATGGGCTTGGAGAAACAAGTTTTGAAGATACAGAATTAAAGCAAATTGGATATTACTGTTGTGTACCTTGGATGAAAGCGCATGTTTTAAGCAATGGCGATGTTATCCCTTGTAGTTTATTATACTGGCCGCAGCCCGAATTAGTTATGGGTAACGTTCTTAAAGAGGACTTCAAATCAATTTGGCATGGCGAAAAATTTAAGAACTTTCGCGAAAAAATGACCAGCGATAAGTATCCCTTTTGCCAAGAATGTAAATCTTGGTGGCGATTTTACACACCAGAAAGAGTTGATTAACAGTAATTAATATAATTACTAAATTAAAGGAGTATCGATGAACGAACTACAAATGAGTATTATGCACTATATGACATACAACGCGCTGTTGATTATTGTTGCCGGCACGGCCATCGGTTTGAGCCGATTTTTTTTCGTGGGAGCCAAAAAATTCACCTATGACACTCTTATACCTGGACAGCCGCACGGACCTAAATGGTACGCAAATTTAAATCGCGTTTACATAAACGGCATTGAAGCTATGGCGTTGTTTGCACCGATGGCCCTTTTTCACGTTTTAACTAGTTCGCACTTAGATGGCATCGCTAAAATAGCGTGTGCATTTTTAATTGGTCGAATTTTATACTCTATCATTTACCTATTAGGTGGTTACAAAATCTGGTGCTCGTTTTGCTGGCTAATCGGATTTGTTGCTACACTAATTGGATGGTTATTGATTCTTGTTTGATCTAAAAGAAAACAACAAATTAGCCGGTTACAAACTAATCAGGCTAATAGCTGAGACTGATCTTTCAAAAGTATATGAAGCGAAGGATCAGTCCGATAAAAGATGCTGCTTAAAGATCATTAAGACAACTAGACAAGATGATCTAACCTCTGCCATTTTGCGGTTTCGAAGCGAAGCCGCTATTCTTTCTCAAATCGACAGTCAATTTGTGGTTAAGGTATTGGAGATTTCAAACTTCAATGATCATTATTTTATGGCGCTTGAATGGTTAGAGGGAAATACCTTAAAGGATCTCATTGGTTCGACGCAGCTAAATATTCTCGAAGTGATTTCACAAGTTTGCCTTGGCTTAATCGTAGTCCATGAAAAAGGGCTTTTACATTTAGATCTGAAGTCTGAAAATATAATTGTAGTGAAAGACCAGTCCAATAGGAACCGAGCAAAAATTGTCGACTTTGGATTTGCTGGAAATCAGAACAGCGCAATTCATGGTTTAATGGGAACTCCTGATTATATACCGCCAGAGCAATCTGGATTGGTTCGCTGGCCTCTCGATGTGCATGCGGATTTGTATTCATTAGGAATTGTTCTTTACGAATTGACCACAGGTCGCCTTCCTTTTGTTAACGAAGATCCACGTATGACTTTACAAGATCAGTTGGAAAAGAAACCTGTTCCGCCTTCAAAAGTGAAGGCCGGAATTCATCCTTTAGTAGAGAGAATTATCTTAAAGTTACTAGAAAAAAATCCGCAGCATCGCTACCAGTCAGCCAAGGGTCTCTATGATGATCTCCAGATTGCGGACAAGCGGATTCAGCAGTCCGTTTCTTCAGCCGATTTAGAGTTGGATTCGGGAAACGATGCAAAAATTCAAATCGGCAAAGTCTATGTTGGTAGAAACGAAGAGCTTGAATTTTTGAATGCCACATTTCAAAAAACGTTTTCAGAAGAATTGCAGTTGTGTTTTATAAGTGGCCTTTCGGGTTTGGGAAAGACGGCATTATTGACCGAACTTCAAAACAAAGTCCTCATCGCCGGTGCACATATTGCTTACGGAAAATGCCAGGCGTCTTCGCGGGGTTTGCCTTTTTATTCTATTGGCGAAGCTTTTAATAACTTTCTAGCCAAACTAGATAGTTACCCTTTGAATTCGCAAGAACTAATCAAAAAGCGAATTATCGAATTAGTCGGAAATTACAGTCAAGACTTACTAAAAATTGCTCCAGCATTTTCTAAAATATTTTCAGAATCTGTTAACAAAAAAGCTGATACAGATGATAAAGCCAGTCAGAGAATCAAAGAAGTTATCGCTCGTGTGATAAATGCGATTTCGCATCGCGGACAGCCTTTGCTGATCTTAATTGATGATTTGCAGTGGGCGGATTACTCTACGATCGAATTCATTTCATTTTTAATTGAACAAAAAAGTTCGGCGGCAGTCCTTTTTATTGGTACCTACCGGCCTGAAGAAGTGGAGGATGATCATCCTTTCAAGAAGCTTTTAATTAAATACGGAACATCAGCGGGCGTTTCCCAGCTGACACTTCAACCACTGCAGGATGAAGTAATCAAGGAAATGGTTTCGAAAACAATTGTTAAAAATAAGTCCCATTTACCAGAAGAACTTTATCGTTTTACGATTGAACATGCTAAGGGAAACCCATTTTATGTAAATGAAATTCTAAGAGTCCTAGTAGGGGACAAGGTCATTTCTTTAGTTGACGGAAAAGTTCTCTGGGATTCGGAAAAAAGCCGTTTGGTCAATCTACCTACTAGTCTTATTGATTTGGTCCTGAACCGCCTCAATGGATTTCCGGTGAAAGAGCGAACATTATTAGGTGGCGCTGCGGTGTTAGGAAATCCTTTTTCAATTATGGATTTGGCCGTCCTGGTAGAAGAAGATCCCTTTGCCGTTGATTTGATGTTGCGGCAGTTTTTATTAGATAACACGGTAAAGAGAATTGGTGATGAAAATTTCAGTTTTTATCATGATAAAATATTAGAAGCCTGCCAACTGATTTTAAAAAAAGAAATACAGATCCGATTTCATCGTCGCGCCATAGAAATTATCGAAAAGAAAAAACAAGACGATAAATCGATCTTTGCATTAGCAGAACATTCAATACAATCCAACGAAGCCGAGAGAGCTTTTCTTTACTGTCTTAAGTCTGCGGAAATTTCTAAACAAAAAAACTCTCTCAATGAATCTCTCAGTTACTATCAGAAAGCATTAGAGTTTGCGAATACCCAATCACAAAATTTAGTAACGATTAGGTCTGAAATGAGTGACCTTTTAATAGCCTTGGGTAAATACAGCGAAGCGTCGCAGATCCTGACGCAGGTTTTGGAAAATACATCCATAACAAATACCGAACGGGTAAGTATAAACAATAAAATTTCCGAATGTTTACAGCGTAAGGGAAACTATAACGATGCGTTGTTGAAACTAAATCAATCATTGGAAATTTTGGATGCCAAAATTTTTGATCGTAATTTCTACCTGGGAATAGTTTTAGATAAAGCGGCGATTTTTTTACGCCAGCATTTTCTAAAATGGAAAGGTAGTTCTGAAGACAATGGCCGGCTAATAGCAATCTGCAATACTTTGCAAAAACTTTGGATGGTTCAAGTCATTAATGACAATAAACCTTTATTACATATTTCGTACCGTTTTTTAAAAGTTGCTACGCAACTTCAACAGCCAAAGGAGCTAGCTACCGCTAACCAATATCTGGCATTGACGGTTTCTAATGTTAATAGGCCGGATTTTAAATTGGGATTATTTCACGCGCAAAAGGCTGTGGAATTGGGTCAAAAAATTAATGCACATGAAATTATAGCCGGGGCATTGATCCGAATGGCCGCGTTCCTTACCTGGCAGGCGAAATCACGTGAAGCGATTAATTATGCCGAAAGGGCAAGAGAAACATTATTGTCGGTCGGGAATATGTGGGATCTGGGTAATGCGATTATTTTCATTTACTTCAGTAATAAAACTTTAGGAGTTTTGCCGGAAGCTCTGGCAACGGCTCAGTCATTGGTAAAATTGGGCGAAAGAACCGGTTCAAATGGATTGGTTAGTAGCGGCGCAAGTAAAGCAGCCGAGATTTTATTTTTATTAGA
>JAYVAZ010000316.1:0-2701 GCA_043750675.1 Pseudobdellovibrionaceae bacterium
GGCCTCTAATGACTTCTGCACCCCAATTTTTTCGACTTTATCTTCTGTGGCTCTAAGGCCAGCGGTGTCTTGAAGGTTGGCTTTGATCCCATTTACAAATATTTCCGATTCGATAATATCTCGGGTGGTTCCTGCAATGTCAGTGACGATGGCCTTCTCTTCGCCGGAAAGAAGATTCAAAATGCTGGATTTCCCAACATTAGGGCGGCCTACAATGGCGACATTAACGCCATCCTTGATCTTTCGTCCGTTCTGAAAAGTATCCGTAAGGATAGCGATTTCAGCGCGTATTTCGCTGATCTTTTTTTCAATCACTGAATAATCGATCACACTTAAGTTTTCTAACGAAAAATCAATATCGGCTTCGATGTGTGCCAATACCCAGGTGATATCAGACTCAAATGTTTCCAATTTTTTAGACAAATCACCGCGCAACTGTGACAGCGCAACCTCTGCTGATTTTTTGCTTTTGCTTTCAATAAGGGCCAAAACATTTTCCGCCTGAACTAAATCAATTCGTGAGTTCATAAAAGCACGATAAGTAAACTCACCACGATCAGCCGACCTAGCGCCGGCTAAAATAAGTTCCGAAATAATATTTTTTACTATCTCCGGGTTTCCATGACAGCTGATTTCAGCTGTATCATCACCGGTAAAAGATTTCCCTTTAGCAAAAAAGGTCACTAAAACTTCATCCAAAGGCTGATTAAGATGATCAGTTAAAATTCCATAATAAGATTTATGGGTTTCTGGTTTTTCTGGAAAAAAAGTGGCTATTTTTTTTACTATAGGAACTGTTTGCGGACCCGTTAGTCGAACGACAGAGACTCCACCCACCCCGTAAGGTGTTATCATGGCACAAATGGAATCTAAATCACGGTCAACATTTATCATTTAATCCGCAGAAGCGTCGTCGCCTTGTTGTTGATTTTTAGTTGGATAAATTTTAATTTTTTTGAATAAACCCTCACCTACAGAGCGGCTTTTAACACGTTCGTCTGCCGCAAGATATTGGTGAATAACTTTGCGGTCTTTAGGAGGAAGGGCACGGAAATAAACTGATTTTCCTTTTTCCAAAGCAATTCCTTTTAATTTCTCGGCTAATTCTACTAACTCCTGGTTAGACTCTTCTTTGTATCCATCGCAATCAATTTGAATGTTTGAACGATCTTCAGGAAAGTTGTGTTGAACAACGCGTTTCAAAAATAATTGAAGTGCATCGATCATCTGTCCTTCACGATCTTTTAATACTTCTTCATCAACGCCACTAAATTCGATGCTTACTTCAGGATCCTGGCCTTCCTTTACTTCTGTTCTTAAAGAAAACTCCAGATCAAATTGAGCTTTTTCTAATAGCCCAACAATTGTTTCGTTTAATAATGCTTCTACGGCGCTATCGCCTTCCTTCTTTTTTCCACCAAATAATTTGCTAAAAAATCCTGACATAAATCCTCCTGTTGTTTGCCCTTGAAGTGATACCTAGGCTGTTTTGTTCGTTTTCATGAAAAAGTATTGCTGCATAATACTAAAAATAGTTGTTACAGACATATACAGTGTTAATCCGCTTGGTAACGTAAACATCATCAAACTAAATACGATCGGCATAAATTGCATTATACGCGCTTGTGCCGGATCCATCGTTGATGGGGTCATCTTTTGTTGTAGGTACATTGCTCCGCCCATAATTACTGGCAAAACAAAATAAGGGTCCCGCAAACTTAAATCGGTAATCCAAAAAATAAATGGTGCTTTATAAAGCTCGATACTTTGTCCCAAGGCCTGGTACAAGGCGAAGAAAACCGGCATCTGTAATAACATTGGTAAACAACCACCCACAGGGTTTACCTTTTTTTCGCGCATGATCGCCATAGTTTCTTTTTGCATTGTAGTTGGATCATCTTTGTATTTTTCGCGAACCGCCTGCAACAGAGGCTGAATTACTTGCATCTTTTTCATTGAACGATAGCTGGCCATATTGAAGGGCATTACTAGTAGTCTAACAAATAAAGTTAACACGATGATTGCTAGGCCCCAGTTGCCAACAAACTGATGGATCGTTTGTAGAAAACCTAAAAGAACTTTAGCTATCATACTGAAGAAGCCATAATCAATAATGTCGGCCATTGCTTTATCAATATGATCTAGCTGAGTAAAAGATTTAGGGCCGGCGTAAGCCATAAATTCATAAATCATTTCCGGAGATGAAGAGCTCTTTTTATATTGCAGCTCTAACAACATATGATCTTTTTTATCATGCAATAAAGCTTCGGGAATGATCGTCGATTTGTCTAAAATGGCCGTGGTAAAGTACTGGTGACTGCTAGCCGCTATAGAAACCAGATCTACTTTTTGTTCTTGTTCTTTATCGGTAGCTACATGAACGTGAGTGGCTTTGTCTTCGTGTTTGATGAAAAATTCTTGTTTATCAAAACTGGGCATTAACCAAGAACTATGAGTTTCTTTTTTAACATCAGGAATAGAAATTTGTACGCCTTGATATTTTTCTCCAATATTAGAAACTGAAATTTTATTTTTTAAAAGGTAGTTTTCCGCGTCCACTGTCATTTCGCGCGAAATTTTAACTCCGCCTACTATTGCTTCACCAACAAAAACATTTTCCGCTGGTTGAGTAATAGAAAAAACAATCCTTGAAACGTCGCCCAATAAATTAAAAGAAAAAATCCCGGCCAGTTGGTCGTTA
>JAYVAZ010000317.1:0-1693 GCA_043750675.1 Pseudobdellovibrionaceae bacterium
GCGGCATACTCCGTATACGGTTTTGTTTCTTCATTATTGACTAACAACGCCGATAAAGATCTCTTGTCTTGGGCAAGTGGTCAGGAGCCCGTTCGTTCAAAATCGCAAATCATTAACTGGTCGCGCCCACTAGTCCACCAGTTTACTTTACAACATGCTTTAAGAATTCAAAATCCGACGTATCGTAAACGGATTGAAAAGATCGTTATGATTTCCGGCTTGTCCCGGGAACTGAATGTTGAAGAGTTTATTGGTTTACAAATACTTTGGGGATTTATGTTCCCGCTGCTGATGTTGATTTCTAATTTTGCTTTAGATCTGGGCATTCCAACCGTTGCTTTGTTTTTAATTATTCCTTTGGGATTTTATGCTCCCATATTGCATGCGAATCGCGAAGCCCGTTTTCGGGAAAACTCGGTTCGAGCGGATCTGCCTTTTTTCGCCGATTTATTGGCACTGTCGACCGAGGCCGGTTTGGATTTTATTTCTGCCATACAACGAATTGTTGAAAAGGCGGAAGAAAGTGTTTTGGCTGAAGAGTTAGGCGTCGTCTTGAAAGACATCAAATTAGGTTCTTCACGCGCGGATGCATTACGGGGCATGGCGCTTCGACTAGACATAAATGAAATTACTAGTTTCACGGCAGTTTTGATTGATGCTGATGCCACTGGTGCCAGTATCGCGCAAGTTTTAAAAGATCAGTCAGTGCAAATTCGTCTGGAAAGATTTGTTCGCGCCGAAAAAGCCGGTGCCCAGGCCTCGCAAACTATGTTGATTCCGATGATGTTGTTTATTTTACCTGCGGTGTTTTTAGTAGTTTTTGGTCCTATTGTTTTACAATTTATTTATGGTGGTAACTAGATGTCGGTACTAAAAAACCAAACCCAGGAAAAAATCCTTTTCGGCAATTTAAAAATTGCTGATGGATTTTTTTCGCGTGGAATTGGTTTGTTAGGCAAAAAAAGTTTAGGTGCTGATGAAGCGCTTTGGCTGGTTCCTGGCAACAGTGTTCATACATTTTTTATGAAGTTTTCTCTGGCCGTGATTTTTGTCGATAAAAAAAATCAGGTAGTTAAAATTTTGCCTAACTTAAAACCTAACAAACTAGTGCTACCGGTTTGGAAGGCACATTCGGTAATCGAATGTAATGCTGACCACGAACAATTAAAAAATATCAAAGTCGGGGATAAACTTCATGTGGGCCATTAGAATATTAAATGGCCAAAGTGCAGGCCATATATATCAGCTTAAGCCCGGAAAAAACAAGATCGGGAGATCTACTGATTGTGATATTCAACTTAACGAGCCTGGAATTTCTAAAGAACACGCGACGATTGACGTTCTTAGCGACAAAGTCTTCATTACTGACTTAAAATCCAGCAACGGAACTTTCTTAAACGGAGTTAAACTGCAAAATGGTTTAATAAAGCCCGGCGATAAGTTCAGCATGCACAACATTCTCTTTGATTTTGTAGCGGTAGAAGTAAAAAGAGCACCGGTAAACAGTAACCAATATCAGCTGGTCCAGGCCGAAAATAGACATGCGCAGAACTCCATGGACCCCGAATTTCAGAACGATTCTCAATATAACCAGGGCAGTGATGGCGAACAGGAACTTGAACAAGATCCAAATCCGGTGGCAGACCTGCAACGTGTGGACTTCAATACCAAATTAAGTCGCTTCGTTGATTTG
>JAYVAZ010000318.1:0-2156 GCA_043750675.1 Pseudobdellovibrionaceae bacterium
AGCATTGCAAAAACAACCGTAAACCAATGCCCCTATCAATTGTTCAAACTTTGACTTTCGATGAATAAATTCATGTCCTACAAAACCACCCACAGAACCAGAAACGAAAGCCAAAGATAAAATGCAGCCGCAAATTTCAAATGCAGAAGGGCTAATAGAAGAACTTAACTTCGCTATTTGAAATATTGAAGCCGGAACAACTACTAACAATAAAGCCCCGCTGATTGATAATCCATGACGTTCTAACCATAATGGAAGTTTGGGATCGCCATCTCGGTTTCTATTTGAAGAGTTAAAATCAATACCCAAACCAGCAACCAATAAAACCGCTTCTACTAACATATAAAACACAAAAAATAATCCGAAGCCCAGATAAGTCCAAGCTCCACCTAAAAATATTCCTAATCCTGCAATTAACGGAGAAAACTGAGATGTATAGCGAACCGAATAAAATAATATTCTCTCAAGCTGGATCATAAAGCCTCGCTTAGTTTTTTATTCAAACAAACCGGATCGATCAAAGGCAGAATTTCAAGTGTTCTCGCTGGTAACTTTGACCAATGCAAACCGGGTTTATCGTGATGAGCTGTGTGCAACCCGACATTGAGTAAAATGAAATTTAACTTAAATCGAGTCGTACTAGAATCAAAAACATTCGTCATCGGAAGCGAATCATGCTGTCCATAGGAAAACCAAAAAACGGCCCATCTTAAAAACAAGTTGGGCACTGCAAATACCAACAAACTTAGTTTCCAATTGATCAATAATAAAATGGAAAATAAAACGATCTGGATTCCTAATTGCCATAGTATTTGCGACCGGTGCTGGTTACGAACGGCTTTAGAAAATTTCTTTAAAAAATGAAGTGAATCGTAAAGGCTTAAAGAGTCTCCCAAAATAGTAAAAACCAATCTTCGTGCTTTGATTTTGGTACCGAATCGCAGGTTGCCCTCAAGATCTTTTTTTTGATCCAGGTACTCTACATGATGACCCAAACCATGGTGGACTTTCCATAATGCGGTCAAGTTTCCACCTGCCAAACTTAAAATCACGTCATAAATTGAATTGGCCCAGGGATGACGAAAAGTGGACAAGTGAGAATGGTAATGTTGATGAATCGGAACTAAAACTCGTAGTCCAATGCCTATAATGCATAATGGAATAACAAAACGAAACTCTATGAAAAACGGAAGGAGCGAAAGCGCCAGTCCCAAAACAATGGCAGTCACTGGCCACAAATCTGCGTTTTGTTTAAAGATCCTGGATTTGGACGTCACTACACTTCTCCCCAATTTAAAGAGGGCTTTTTTAACTGGCTGTTCAGTTTTTGCGTCGCTTCGATCGCAGAACACAATTGATATGACAAGCCATTTTGAACTGCAAACTGCTGCACTAAAGGCGCGGCAAATTTTAAATTTTTACTAGGCATTGTCGGAAAAAGATGATGTTCAATATGAAAATTAAGACCACCAGTAATCCAAGTCGCGAAAGCTCCGCGATGACTTAAATTTTGAGTGGTCACAAATACACTTTCCGGAAATTTTCCAAGGCGTTTTTTATCCATAGGCATGTGAAAATGATTCAACGAACCGACAAATCCCAAAACGAATCCAGAAATTAAGGTTGGGCCCAAAATCAACAGCCAGTTAAACTGGAAAAGGATAGGAATCAGAATCCAACGTAGGGAAAATACCGTCAGCCGCAAGTAACTCTTTCTTTCAATTAGTGTTTGTACACTCCGAAAAGTTATTAGAGGCCATACGAATGGCAACACAAACAAAAACCAAATAATCGACTGATGATTCTGCACCCAGTTTTTAGCGCGAATCGCTTGCAATGGACTCCAAATAATGGGTTGGGTATCCAGAGCCCTATCTTTGCCAATGATATTAGTGTGAGCATGATGAATGCGGTGGACTTCATAGTGATATTCTACTTGCGGCATGCCCATAAAAATCAGGCCCATGGTTTCCATTACCTGCTGTGAAGTTTTACGTGATTTAAAAAAAGCATCATGACCAGAATCATGAATCCACCATAACAACGTAATTCCTGAAACCGAAGCCAACAAAAAAGAAATCAATGGGTTACTGTCTTTAATTACATAGGAAGAAATGAACAAAAACACGACTGAGCCTAATTCAAGCCAAATTGCC
>JAYVAZ010000319.1:0-7010 GCA_043750675.1 Pseudobdellovibrionaceae bacterium
TGTGGCTTCGCTGGAAACGCTGCTGAACCTGGAAGCGGTCGATAAGTTGGATCGCCAACAGTAAATACCGTAGTCGGACTGATTTAGATGACCAACTAGCAATGGCAATAGCAGAAACACTTGAAGACGGCTGAAGATAAATCCAATGCCGTAAAGGGCACTTTGTTTTAAAAAATTCTGCATGATCTATATGTAGACTAAACAAATAATTTAGTTTTTAAAGCTTATAAAATTGGCCACAGCGTCAAAGCCTTTTGCGCTCAAAGATTTGGCCGGTTTAAAGTAGACTTTTCCTTTAATTCTAGTTGAGAAGAGGTTTGAAATGACATCTAAAGCTGAATTTAAGAATGTTAAAATTCATCCTACGGCGGTTATAGAGGGTGATGTTGTGATCGGTGAAGGTTCCGAGGTTGGGGCCTTTTGTTATCTTAAAGGCCCGCTATTGATTGGTAAAAATAATAAAATTTACCCACATGTTGTCATGGGTGAGGGGCCTGAACACAGGACAAAACCTACACCTGTCGGGCCAATTATTATAGGGGATATGAACCACATCCGAGAATTTTGTGTACTTCAGCGTGGTACTGGGGACAGAACAACACAAATAGGAAACAATTGTTACCTTATGGATCATGTTCATATTGCCCATGATTGCTTAATTCGGGATAACGTAAATATTGCTCCAAATACTGTCTTGGCAGGTCATGTAATTATCGATAGCAATTCAAATATTAGCCTGAACGTATCTGTTCACCAGTTTTCTACAATAGGCGCCTATTCTATGATTGGTATGGGTGGAGTAGTGACAAAAGACATTCCGCCTTTTACAGTTTCTTCGGGAAATCCATGCCAATTTTTAAAATTAAATGAGCATCATTTTGAAAAGCTAAAAATTACCGCCAAAGATTTCGCTGAGGAACAGGAGCTTTTGAAGACAACGAATCCTAAGCTTCAGCATTTTTTTGATTATTTTTATGAAAACTCTAGGCGAAAAAAATTTCTAAGAGTCACCTTGGATTCGATTTACACGTAACAGACTTGTCAAACAAAGGATTTTTTGAAAAAAATTTTAATTATTTCCGCTTTTTATGCGCCAAAAATTCATGTAGCTAGCAACCGAGCATTAGCGATGGCCAAATATTTAAAAAAATCAGGTTTTGATGTAACGGTAATATCTGAGTTTTCTGCACCTAGAGATTTGGGTGAGCTTAGGAAAACTCAAGACCAGGGAATTGAAATTTTTTACGTAAATGGTTCTCATTTTTTAAACCGAGAAACTTTTTTCGATAGACCCGGATTTGTTTTACATAAGTTAAAATCTTTGAAAAATAAATTACTGAACTTTTTCGTAATGGACGATATGCCCGGATTTTACCAAGGGTTTAAGCGAGTTTTGCTAGATTCTGATACTTTACATTTCCAAGACTTCGATTTCGTACTTTCTACCTATGCGCCCTTATCTAGTCACCTAATTGGTTGGGAAATTAAAAAGAAATTTCCCAAAGTAAAATGGATTGCCGACTTCCGGGACGAGATGAGTTTTTTGCCAAATAATAATTTGTTTCTTAAAAAATATCTACGTTCTTTAGAAAAAAAGATTTTATCCAGCAGTGATATTGTTACCACCATCTCTGCACCGCTTTTACGGCAATTTAAGTCTTTAATATCCGACGGAAATTCGAAATTTTTCTTAGAAGTGCGAAATGGTTACGATTTCGAGCTGCACTTAGATGAAGAATTGCAAAGGGAAGTTTTTAAGATTGTTTATGCGGGCACTTTTTATGGACCCCGGAATCCTTTGCTTTTTTTTGAAGCTTTAAAGCAGTTTTTAACAAAATACCCGGATCAACAATTTCAGTTTGATATTTATGGGGGAAATACAATGACAGCGGTACCGGCTCTCTTATCATCATATGTACACTTGCACAAAAATGTGACGTATCAGTTAATAAGAGAGAAATTAATCAACGCAACTTGCTTATTACTTATCGAGCCCAGTGAAGGCAGGACCGGTGGTTATACCGGTAAACTTTTTGATTATTTGGCAATTAATCGACCCATTTTAGCATATGTAAAAAAACATGACGTGGCATCGCAGTTGATTCATCATTGTAAAGCGGGTTACGTGAGTGAGTATTATAAGGCCGATGAGGTTTTTCAAACTTTGGAGCTAGTTTATCAAAGTTGGGCTAAAAATCAGCTGCCTGAACGAAATTGGGAAATAGTAAAACAACAAAGCCGTGAAAATCAGATCAGCAAGTTAATTGAACTGCTTAAGAATTTACCGGAAATGAGCAAAGTATGAAGTTAATCACGATCATAGGTGCCAGACCGCAGTTTATTAAAGCCGCTGCAGTGAGTAGATCGTTTGTTGAAGGCGGAAAAATTTTCGAAAAAATTTTACACACCGGTCAGCACCATGATGCCAATATGTCCGACATCTTTTTTGAAGAATTAGAAATTCCGAAACCCTCATTTCACTTAGGTGTACACGGTGGTAATCACGGCGAAATGACAGGAAGAATGTTAGAAGGTATCGAAAAAGTTTTTTTACAAGAAAAACCTGATTTTGTTTTGGTTTACGGAGATACAAATTCAACATTGGCAGGAGCGCTGGCCGCCAGTAAAATGCATATCCCGGTTGCGCACGTGGAAGCAGGGTTGCGAGCTTTCAATAAAAAAATGCCGGAGGAAATCAACCGTATTCTTACTGATCATATTTCCGAAGTTCTTTTTGCACCTACTGATTCTGCGGTAAAAAATTTAACTCATGAAGGTGTCAACCTAAAGGCCATCCATAATATTGGTGATGTCATGTACGATGCGGCAGTTTACTTTGCGGCCCGTGCGGAAAAAAAATCACGTATTTTAGATACTTTAAAACTTGCGCCCAAAAAATTCATTCTTTCCACTATTCATCGTGCGGAAAATACAAATGATCCAAAAAGGCTAAGAGCCATCTTTAATGGATTGCTTCAGGTCAGCAAAACGGTACCTGTTATTTTACCGTTGCATCCTAGAACCAAACAAATTTTGGTAAAAGAAGGTATTAAAGTCGATGAGTACAAAGATTTTAAAATTATTGATCCCATTGGGTATTTAGATATGGTGTCTTTAGAAAAGTCCGCCTGCCTGATCGCCACCGATAGTGGCGGCGTTCAGAAAGAAGCGTTTTTTTACGAAGTTCCCTGTGTTACTTTGCGCGATGAAACCGAATGGGTAGAGTTAGTCGAATTAGGTTGGAATACTTTGGTTAGCCCTACGGATGCGAAAAAAGTTGAAGTGACTGTGCTGGCCCAAATCGGTAAACAAGGTAAAAAAGCGCAGCCATACGGAATCGGAAAAAGCAGCCAACAAATTAACCAGATTTTGTCGCAAAGGTAATTGAATAACCGATGAAAATCCTTTTAATCAATCACTATGCAGGTGCGCACAAATATGGGATGGAATTTCGACCCTTGTATTTTGCTCGAGAGTGGAAAAATGCAAAAAATGATGTGGTTATTATTGCTTCAGATAAGTCGCATATTCGTGCAAAAAATCCTAATTTTGAAAGTGCCGACCTATCTAAAATAGTTGGATTGGATCCCAGAAAGTTTAAGGAAGAATCCATCGACGGCGTTAAATATATTTGGTGTAAAACGCCAGCTTATGAGGGAAATGGTTTTGGGAGAGTCTATAACATTTTTATTTTTCTAGTGCGCCTTTTCCAATTGTCCTTTTGGTTAAGTAAAAATTTTCCCGCCGACGTCATAATTACTTCCTCGACATACCCGATGGATATTTTTCCGGCGCGGTGGATGAAGTTCGTATTTTCTTTTTTCGGTAAGAGGTCGCAGCAATCCAAGATCATTTACGAGGTGCATGATTTATGGCCGTTGTCGCCGATAGAATTGGGTGGCATGTCTAGATGGCATCCCTTTATCCTATGGGTACAAGGAGCTGAAGATCTTGCGTATAGGTGGGCCGATCAAGTGGTTTCCATGTTGCCAAAAACAAAAGAATATATGGTTTCGCGTGGAATGATGCCCGAAAAGTTTGCCTACATACCCAATGGTATCGATTTTTCGGAGTGGGAGTCAGATAGGGACAAATTAGTTAGCATCTCTTTTGTTAAGGCTATAAATGAAATCAAATCTAAATACGCTCTTACTGTTGCCTATTTTGGTACGCATGGGCTGGCGAATGCATTGGAAAGTTTTATAGAGGCCGCAAGATTGGCCGCATTGGAAAATATTTCGGTAGCCTTTGTTTTAGTTGGAAGTGGGCCCGACAAAAAAAACCTGGAAATGTTGGCAAAAAAACTGAATTTGACCAATACTTTTTTCCTTGATCCCATTTCAAAAGCTGAAATTCCAAATGCTCTTCAGCTGTTTGACCTTTTGTATGTTGGTCTGCAAAAACAAAAGTTATTTCGATTTGGTATTAGCCCGAATAAATTAATTGATTACATGGCGGCGGCAAAACCTATTTTGTTTGCGATCGATGCGGGAAATGATCCTGTTTTGGAAGCAGGGTGCGGGTATTCTGTTTTGCCAGAGCAGCCAGAGGCGGTTGTTAACGCTATCAAATCGTTCCAAAAAACCACACAGGAAGAACGTAAACAGATGGGATTAAGAGGTTACCATTTTGTTCGATCGAATCATGATTATAAAGATTTAGCGGATAAATTTATTAAAATAATGAGGAACTAATGTTTAAACTTTTGGTTTTTTTGGTAATAATAAGTTTAATTTTTTTCTATACCTTTGTGTCTGGTCTTTCAGGAAATTTTTTATCATCGGTTATTTTCAGCTATAAGACCCTTTCAGTTATTTTTGCGGTATTGAAATTGGGCCTGATTTTATTTTTTCTATTCGGCATTTACGTTTATTTGTTTAGGCCTATTAGGGCGAAAGATCCTAGGGTTAAGTGGTATAAAAAAATAGATAAAAAGGTTTTTTATTTAATTCTACTTTTTTGTTTGGGTTTTCATCTTTTTGATTTACAGAAATTTTACTTAAGTTCCAAGCTTTTTGAGGCGAAGTTTAACAATAGCTTTGAACGTGTAGAGATTGGGCATCTTTATGATTTTCGGCCCGAAACCTATTTTAACGAAAAAGGATTTAGTAAAAAGTCAGAAAGTCTTCATAGTTTAGCCGGCGCACTGAAGAATGATTTGAAAAATAGCGATTCTTTTCTTAGTAGCGTCCTACCTTTTAAAAATCAAAAGTTAGCTGCTGTTTATTTGATGGGATTTGTATCAACGGTTTGGCCCTATGGTAACCAATCTGATCCCAAAACCGCAGGTTGTGTTTTTAATAATGAAACCGATCGCAGCAGAACCTACGCGCAAAAGTCATTTCAACAGTTTATGGGTTCGCCTATAGGCTGCTGCACTGATTATGCTTATTTATTAAAGGCACTATTAGATCAGTTTCAGATTGATAATGTGACGGTTCATATTGGCGGACATGTCTTTAATCAGGTGCAAGTCGACGGAGAGTATTTAACACTGGACGCAAATACAAATTATATTTATTTGGATGCTTGGGATTCCATTCAGAATTCTGCAAAACGATTTAGTTTACTGGTTTTGCCGCATCCGTCTTCGGACAAAACTTCCCCGTTTTATCGACCTGTAGAAGCCTTTTTTCAGTACGAAATGATTTCTGTAGCGCTGAGGGGTGGAGTAAAAACAGAATATAATAGTAAACTTCCGGATCACCTTATTCAAGTATTGAAGTAACATAATATTTATCGATTTCGCTGCAATCAGTGCGCGGGGAAGACTTCTTTTAAGAACGTAAAACCTTGCGCCAACGGCGCAGTGAAAACTTGGTTCTCCCACGGGTCCGTGCTAGTTTTATTAAGTTATGAATACAGAGCCATTTTTACCATTTGCACTGCCCGATATCGGTGAAGAAGAAATCAACGAAGTTGTGCAGACGTTGCGTTCGGGTTGGGTTACCACCGGGCCAAAGACCAAACAATTTGAAGCCGAATTTACCGAGTATTTAAGATCAGGTGCAGATCATTTGTTAGGACCGCACATTGTATCGGGAAATTTGGAATCCATCGCCGTTAACAGCGCAACGGCGGGATTACATTTGGCCTTAGAAGCCATTGGTTTAAAAGAAGGCGACGAAGTGATCACAACTGCCTATACCTTCACTGCAACGGCAGAAGTCGTTCGATATTTTAATGCGCATCCGGTTTTAGTCGATATTGATCCAGCGACATTTAATATTGATCCGGCAAAGATCGAAGAAAAGATTACTCCAAAAACCAAAGCGATCATTCCGGTTCATTTTGCAGGATTAGTTTGTGATATGGATGCGATCATAAACCTGGCAAAAAAATATAATTTAAAAGTCATTGAAGATGCCGCACACACATTGCCGTCTTTTTATCACGGGCAAATGGTGGGTACTTTTGAAACCGACTTTACGGTATTTAGTTTTTACGCCACGAAAACAATAACCACCGGCGAAGGGGGCATGGTCGTGACTAAAAATCCTGATTATGCAAAACGCTGCCGGGTAATGCGTCTGCATGGAATCAACAGAGATGCGTTTGATCGATACACTTCCAAAGCACCATCCTGGTATTACGAAGTTGTGGCACCCGGATTTAAATATAACATGACAGACGTGGCTTCTTCGATTGGAATTCAGCAGCTTAAAAAAGCAAATGATTTTCAAAAGAAACGCCAGCAAATGGCTGAATACTACATGGCACAGTTAAGTGATTTGCCGATCGTAAAGCCACCGATGGGTTTTACTGATTCTTCGAATCAACTGATTGCTGGTGCCAATATGCATAGTTGGCATCTGTTCGTAATACAATTGGGTGCGGAAATTAAAATCTCTAGAGAACAGTTTATCCAAAAGATGAGCGACAACGGCATCGGCTGCAGTGTCCATTTTATTCCGCTGCATTTGCATCCGGTCTGGAAAAAAATGTATGATTTTAAACCAGGCGATTTTCCCAAAACTATGCAAGTTTATGAGCGCGCGGTTAGTTTACCT
>JAYVAZ010000320.1:0-5468 GCA_043750675.1 Pseudobdellovibrionaceae bacterium
GGACTGGTGGACATCCTCGCCCGGACCACCAACCGGATCGAAACCATCATCGATTCAACCCCATCCATAGCCTTGGCGAATCGGAATTCCCTTTTTTTGCCATTTTTCAATTAACGGGATCGGCATTGGTTCTCCACCAACGATGGCGTACCTTAGCGAACTAAGGTTCACATCTTCGAACAATTTGGTTTGGACCATCATGTCCATGGTAGTGGGCACACCAAAAAGTAACGTACAAGATTCTTTTGCAGTTAAATGTAAAACTTTTTCGGCATCAAATTTTTTAGTAAGAATGATTTTAGCACCATGATGTATAAAAGGCGTTGTTAGTACATGCCAAGCGCCGGTGTGGAAAAACGGCAAGAAAATAACCGCAGCATCATTTTGGGAAATATTAAGACGCAAAAAAGTATTTAATGAGTTCCAGAAAATCATTTTCTGGCTGATGATCGCACCTTTAGGAAAACCGGTTGTGCCGGAAGTGTATAAAATCATTGTCGGGGTCAATTCTTCGGTCAGAAATTCAGTAAATAAATCAGATCCGGTTTTTAAGGCCTCGGCAAAACTGTTTTCGCCATAAAGTTTTTGTTTTGCTCCCTGATATTCAGTTGCATCTAAAGTGGATTGAAGTTCACCTTCAAATAAAACCAATTTAGGTTCGCTGTTTTTTAGAATGTAACTTAATTCCGGTGCGGTTAGACGAACATTGATTGGAATAATCGTCGCGCCCAAACGTTGAAGGGCAAAAAACAAAATAAGGTATTCCACTTCATTTGTGGAAAAAACGGCAATACGATCACCTTGGAGAATTTGATATTTGGTCGCTAAGAACGACGCACCTTTTTGAGCTTCAATATACAGTTGTTGATAGGTAAAGGATCTATTGTTGTCGCCATCGATCAGGGCCACTTTTTGTGGCGAGTAAATAGACCACTTTTTTAACCAATCGTATTCGATCACGTATCGTAACTCCATCTAAGGGCTGCTGCCGCCATGGAAAGTCCACCGCCGGAACCTAAAAGGATAATTAGGTCATCTTTTTTCAGTTTATGATTTCGGGCAGCGTCGGCTAGAGCCATACCTACCGCAGCTGATCCCGTATATCCATATTTATTCATGATATTGTGGGATAAAGAATGCGGAAGTTGTAATTTATCTAAAGTTTCGTTGATGCTGTTTATATTGATTTGGGTCATGAAAAACAGCTTCACTTGTTCGGGAGTTTGATGAATTCGATCTAATAATTTATGGGTTAAACGTGGCCAATGGATGCCATTGGTTTCGATCGGGATTTTTTTAGCAAAGTTAAGAAGGTGTCCCTTACTTTCAATTACTTGGTGGCTCATCGGCATATGCGTTCCGCCACCATAGATACCCATATAATCGTGGTATTGGCCGTCGGTATACAGTTCGGTTGCAAGTATTCCGGTATCGTCTTTGGTGCGGCTAACTACTGCGGCGCCAGCGCCATCAGCAAAAAGGGTCGCAATCCTGAAATCATCATAATTAAGATATTTAGACATCCCATAAGCACCGACGATAAGGACATTTTTATATCTTTCATCGCTGACTACGTATTTGCTGGCTACATCTAAAGCCGCTACAAACCCTGCACAGGCCGAATTGATATCAAAGGTGCCAGCGTTCTTCGCCTTTAATTTAAATTGAACTACAGAAGCCGTTGAAGGTGATAGGTAATCAGGCGTATCGGTGGAAACAATGATCAAATCAATATCGTCTACAGTTAAACCAGCGTTCTTAATGGCTTCTTCAGCTGCTGGAACGATAAGGTCGGAAGTAGCCTGGTCATCAGCCATAAAACGACGCTCAAAAATATTTCTTTGTTCACGTAAAAAAGTATCAATATCCTTTTTGTACATGTCATTGAAGAACTGATTGGTAACTACTTTTTCGGGAACGTACAGTCCCGTTCCAGTGATTGTTGCGCGATTATTTTGAATCCCAGTGTACTGCATACTTTTCACCTTTTCATAGAATTAAAACTTACTAAATACGATGAGACCCAGGTGGGTTGTAAAGAAAATAATATAGAGTATATACTCTATATTATTGAAATTAGTTTAATTTACAAAATCGGTTTGGAGATTGGTTGACAGGTAATTTCAAAGGGTGTTTTGGTTGATCGAGTTTTTGTTCTAATGTTATTTTTTTGAAAGGAAATTATGATCCAGTTTAATTTAAAAGATAAAGTCGCTGTAGTTACTGGTGGAGCTCAAGGTATTGGATTCCAAATAGCTTTACAGTATTTGCAGGCGGGCGCAAAGGTATCTATCTGGGACTACAGTAAAGATGCTTTGACCGTTGCCGAGAAGGAATTATCTGAATTTAAAAATCAAACGCACTTTGCTCAAGTTGATGTGACTTCTTTTGAAAGCTGCCAAAAAACAGTAGCCTCGTTGCCATGGAACGTCGATATTTTGGTTAATAACGCCGGAATCACGCGCGACAAATCTTTTTTAAAAATGGGAACTGTTGAATGGGATGCTGTAATTAATACTAACTTAAGTGGACTTTTCTACGTTTCGAAATCATTGCAAGAAAAATTTAACCCTAGCAGCGCACAAAAAAGAATTATAAATATTTCAAGTGTTGTTGGATTATACGGGAACTTTGGTCAGGCGAATTATGCAGCGGCGAAGGCCGGCGTGATCGGTATGACTAAAACACTAGGTAAAGAGTTAGGTAAAAAAGGATTTACAGTAAATGCAATTGCTCCAGGGTTCATTCAGACAGCAATGACGACCGCAATGCCAAAAGAAGTTTTAGAACAAATGGCGGCAAAAGTTCCGGTGGCTCGTTTAGGGCAGACTTCTGATATTGCAAATGCATGCATGTTTTTATCTTCAGACGAAGCAGGTTATATTAACGGTACCGTAATCAGTGTTGACGGCGGATTAACATTATAATTTTTAAAAAATCAAAGAGGGGTTTTATGTCAAAATTTTTTAGTTTCATTATTCTTTTCAGCTGGATTATTTCTAGCCGCGCAACAGCAGCAAACATTAAACAGTTTGTAGCCCTAAAATCAGGAAGACAATTATACGTCGAAACGATCGAACCGAAGGCTGGAAAGCCAACTTTAGTTTTGTTGAACGGTTTGACCTATGGAATCAGACAGTGGGATCGTTTTTCAAAAGCTTTAGAAACTTATGGATATGGTCAGATCAAAATTGATCCCTATGGAATGGGACAAACTTTATTAAAGTATGCGCCAATGACTGCAGCTATTCAGGCTGATCAACAGGTAAAAGAAATTCGCGAAATATTGCAAATTTTAAAAGTACCTACTCCTTATAATTTGTTAGGTCTTTCTTACGGTGGTGGTTTGTCTTTGATTTTTGCTTCTCTTTATCCCAATGAAGTGGGCACACAAATCCTGATGGCTCCTTATACGGCGCCGATGGAAGGTCAAGACACAATGATCAAACAGCAAATGGCTTACACTAAAATGGTGAATCCATTCCTTACCAGTAAAGACGACGAAGCTTTATATGACTATTTCTTAAAGCAGAACGTTTATACTTCTTATCCTTATTCCGAGCCTATCGTTTTAGAAAACCCTTTTAAATTAGAAGCCGTTTTCCATATGGTACAAGGAATTAGACATTGGCAAGTATCTGATCACTACGAAGTTCTTCCTAATCAATCGATCCATTTGATTATTGCCGGCCAAGATCAGTACATCAAACGTGAAGTTTTAACTAAACTTTGGGACGAATTAACTGAGTCATCTAAAGTAAGCAAAGTTATCATTAAGTATTCAGAACATAAAATTCCAGAAGCAGTTCCTAAATTTGCGGCTTCTTGGGTTGACCTGATTATGCGTGATAAAAAATTCGTAGCAGATAAAAAGGAATTCGTTGCTGACCCATTTTCGGGTGAAGCTGAATATTCTGGTGGTAAAATCCAATTAACTCGGGAGTTTTAATATGGCAGCGAAAAGTTTGTTCTTTAAAACAACAACAGTTCCGAATGCAGAAATCGAATATGAAGTAATTCCAAATTGCTTGCCACAGACAACGATGTTTGTGCACGGCAACTTGGCTTCGAGTCGCTGGTGGTATCCTACCGAAGATGCCGCAAAAAGAAATTATAAAGGGCAAACTTTAACTGGCGATATGATCCTGGTAAATTTTCGCGGATGCGGAAAAAGTTCCGCACCTAAAGATCTTAACGAAGTTAACATGCGTTTATTTGCTGAAGATTTTAATCAGCTGGCGCAGTCGTTACAAAAAAAATCAGAAAAAATTAATTTGGTTGGGCATTCAACCGGTGGATTAATCGTTGGATTGATGTTGGCGCAAAAACCAGAACTTTTTAATAAAGCAGTTATGTTAGATCCGGTAGGTGCTACTGGTGTAAAATTTGATGATTCAATGACGGCAGCTTTTGAACAAATGAAAGTCGACAAAAACTTAACCGGTATCGTTTTAGCCTCTACAATTTATAATTGTAATACGGAATCGGACTTTTTTAAACAGGTTGTGGTCGAAGACGCTTACAGTGCCGTAAAGGCCGTAGGGGCGTGGGTATTACAGTCGTTGGATGGTTTCAATGGCAAGTCTGATATTATCGCTGTGCAACATCCGGTGCTTGTTTTACACGGTGAACATGACGGCTTGTTACCAGTGGCGGAAAGCAAAGCAATGGCGGTACTTATGAAGAATGGCCGTTTTGAAACGGTTCCAGGTCAGGGTCATTGCACGAATGTTGAGAATCCAGAAAAGTTAGTTCAAATTTTGGACGGTTTTTTATTCTAATTAGTGGCCGCAGACTTGCGGCGCTGGTTCTTGTGGCCGCAGACTTGCGGCCTTACTACTTTTTAGGCGCAGACTTGCGGCCTTTCTTGGCAAAAGTGAAAATGATTTTGTAAATCTGTTTTATAAATCCAGAATCTACAGACGGATATTTTTTGATCAAGCCATCGATGATGGCTTTTTCTCGTTTAAGGTCTTCAATTGGCATTCGAGTTCGGTTTTTTAGCTTCTGAATATTCCTGACTACCTTGGCCCGTTTCAAGAAAGTGGCCATCAGCTGCCTATCTAGCTGATCGATTTTTTTTCTGAGGGTTTCTATTTTTGGTTGTTTTGACATTTTTCTTTGCCTCTAAATTTTGAATTAATGTTTTATATTTAAGCACACTCGGTCATTGCCTGGTTACGCAAAATAAATTTGCATAAATTTGTAGCAAATAAAGTTCTGCGATTCGTCAAATATCCGTAGGCATTTGCTTTTCTTTGCTCGGTTAAGAGTTTTCATATACTTATAAAAAGTTATTAATATGTCTTATAAACAAATATGATCAAAAAGGTACCTCTATGTCTGAAAATAACTCTCAAGATCAACATAATTCAGGTGGATTAATCGCATTTCTGTTCTCGATGGTTTTTGTTTTTGCCTTTTTCTTTTATGTCTCTTTTATCGATAAAGGGATCGATTTAGGCGAA
>JAYVAZ010000321.1:0-2379 GCA_043750675.1 Pseudobdellovibrionaceae bacterium
TAAATTTCCTGGGCACATTGACGATTACTTTGAACAAAAAGAAGAGCTGGCCAAATTGCAGCTGCAAAAAGCCGCAAATCTAGAAGTCAAACGACAACATCTGCAGGACTTCGTGGATCGATTCCGCGCCAAGGCCACCAAAGCAAAACAGGCCCAAAGCCGAATGAAGCAGTTAGAAAAATTGGAAAGAATTGAAATCAAACCTCTTCCAGTAAGAAGCCGCATCCATTTACCCGAACCCGAGGCTACGGGAAAAGAAGTCTTATCTATTGAAAATGCCAATTTAGGTTATGGCGATAAAGTGATTTTATCGTCAGTAAGTTTAATTATTAATCGCGGTGACCGCATTGGGGTGGTTGGTTACAACGGCGCTGGAAAATCGACACTTTTAAAATCATTGGCAGACCGAATACCCTTATTAAGTGGCTTCAAAAAATACGGGCATAAAGTAGAATATTCTTACTTCGCGCAGCACTTGGCTGAAGATTTAGAAGAGGAAGACAATGTCCTTGAAGCCCTACAAAGAAAGGCCTCCTTACACACAACTTCGCAAGAAGTACTGAATATCGCTGGGTCGCTATTATTTAATGGAGAAAATTTAAAGAAGAAAATAAAGGTGTTATCGGGAGGCGAAAAAACCCGAGTCGCGTTAGGGCAAATCCTATTGCAGAAAAAACCTCTGTTATTTTTAGACGAACCAACCAATCATTTGGATTTTGACACCGTCGTTTCATTATCCGAAGCGCTGGCCCATTTTAAAGGAACTTTAATCCTGGTCAGCCATGATCGCAGTTTTATTAAAAATGTAGTTTCAAAGATTTTTGAAATTCGCGATGGAAAGGCCATTGTTTACCCGGGCAATTATGATGATTATCTTTGGAGTTTAGAAAAGGGCACGCTCAGTCAGTTAAAAAGTTTACCAACCACTGAACCCGAAAAAGAATCTAGAATTAGGACCGAATCAGCATCTGATATTAGAAAATTTAATTACAAAGAGGAAACTAAAAAGATTTCTTCGGAAATAAAAGAACTCCAAAGAAAGATCCTTAAAACCGAAGAAATTATTTACGTTATGAATCAGAAACAGTTGGAATTGACGAACTTACTGATATCAACCAGCGGCCCCAGGGCCAACGAACTTTCTAAAGAGTCAGCAAACATTACCGACCAAATTAATCAGTCAGAAGAAGTGCTCTTGACTCACATGGAAAACCTAGAAATCAAGCAAAAGGAACTTGAAAGTTTGAAGAGCTAAATTATACTTAACGTCGTAAGCAAAGGATTAATTTATGCAGTTAAAAACTTTTTTGAAGCCGGTTCTACTTATTTCATCTCTCATCTTTTTATCTTCGTGCGCTAATTATTTTATCAAAAAAGATTGTGAAAAAAAGAATTGGTATCAAGTTGGATATGATGCGGCTTTACGCGGTGAACGTATTTCTAATGATGCTGATGTCAGCCAGTGCCGCAAAGTAGATGCTGAAATATCCGAATCTCAACTGGATGTCGGGTTCAAAGCCGGTATGAGCCGCTATTGCCAAGCGGAAGGTGTTTTTCAAACCGGGAAAAATGGTGATCTTTTTAATACCGATTTCTGTGAACCGAACCAAATGTCGATGCTGAAAAGAAAACATCAAGAAGGTCTAGATGCCTACTGTGCAGATGGTATGACAGCGGGACTTAGTGGAAAGAAATACAAAAATGTCTGCCAGGCTAAATTCGAAAAAGTTTTTTTGCCTGATTATCGCAAAGGAAGAAAAAAGTATTTAGGTGGAATGGTTCAAAATAGCGAAAACAAAATGCAAATGACCCAGGGTGAAATCAATCGATTGCAAAATCAAAAACGTGATGTTGATAATCGTTTAGCCTTTTTGCCGCTGTTAAGAATTGGCGCAAAAGATCAGTTTGCACCGGAAAGACAAAGACTTAATGATGAGTCTTGGCAGATTTCAAATACGATAGCGAATAAAAATCAGGACTTAAATAAGACCAAACAAGATATTGATAACTACAAACAAGAAATGGCTACCTTAGATTAATCGCAGCTTTTGGTTAAGGTAACTTCTAACGTCTTATTAGACTTGTCACCAATTGCAAAACGACAACTGCCATCAGGGGATTCGGTAATGATCGTATCCATTTCAGGCCCGGTAGAGGCATATTGCATAGGCAATGGTTTTCCCACGTGAGTATCTACATACATAATATGATTATTGTTATCTTCAGGGTTTAACTGAACCAAAGTTTTCCCCGACTTAATATAGACATGATTGCTGTCGGCCAGTGCCACTAGTACCCCCTGTTTGGAAAATCGACAAGAAGCGCCAGTTACGGCTTTCTTTGCTTCGCTTGCTGAAATGGGTTCGAAATAAGCCCGCG
>JAYVAZ010000322.1:0-3612 GCA_043750675.1 Pseudobdellovibrionaceae bacterium
CTCAATCCGGGTTTGCCGGAAGTGATTCAGATCTTTGATAAACTTTCGTTACGATCTATTCCTCTTTCGGTAAATCGAACTTTAGTAAACTGGGCTATGAAAAAATATCCGCTGAAGTTAACTTTCGCGCCGCTAACCACGTTAGAAATCGTTGATCTTCAGTGCCAGGGAATTCGTTGTGTGACCTTACCAATAGATCAAAGGTCTTTAAAAACTTACATTTTAGAAGAACGCGATCCTTTTACTTTTATACTCCACGATCTCATTCACGCAGATCACTTTTTCAGGGATCCCGTACAAACCGAACAGCAAATGTATTTTTCAAAATTAATGTCTTACCATTACCGAATAAATACTTTGGATTTTTATTTTAAAGAAAACGAACAATTCAAAAAACAAGTCGATTACCTAGCCTCTGATATGAACGCACATATTATTCATTTTATTAAATACCTAAAGGCCATTATTGATATTTTATTTGATCAACGGAAATACAATAAAGAGTCGGCGCAGAAATTATTTACCGATTTATTTGCGGTATTAAAACCCAATGACGATCAACTAATAGCACTAAATAAAATCAACCAATTGGATTTTAGTTTAGAAAATGCCGAATCCATTATCATGTTATTTAAAACGCACCACCACCTGATAACACTATAAAATAACCGGTGTCCGATTTAGGTAAATCCCGACCCGACGAATCAGTACCAGGACTATTGTAAAATAAAGTTTTAAATCCACCGCCGATATTAATTCCGCCCAATTTTACGGTAAGTCCGGCTTCAACAAAAGTCGCTGAGTTTTCCTTCTTGGAAAATCGGACTCCCGGTCCAGCAAAAACCCCTAACCCCAACCCGCCGCCTTCGGTGGTAACGTCCCAACTAAATCGCGCGGAAGAATCTAATCCGCTAACGCTGCTAAGACTTTGAACGGATCTGGAAAAAAATGAATTTCTCCAGGTTAGGTAATCATATAAATTCCAGTTTAACCCTAAATTGATTTCGGTATATCCATAACCATTGTAGGTCCCGGTTGACGCTCCTAAATCATAGGTCAATGTCGGCTTCGTACTGGTCGCCGCAAACGTGGTTTCGACCAAAAAAAACAAAAGAATAAGGATTAGATTTTTTAAAGAATTCATTCCGTGCTCCGATTATTAGCTTAACCTTTTTGTGCAGCCTTTTTAATGGCTTCCTCAATTATAATCTCGCGTTCCATTCGATAGAACAAAGTTTTCTCTTCCAATCCATCGCTTTCTA
The DNA here is from genome assembly GCA_043750675.1 of Pseudobdellovibrionaceae bacterium. GTDB lineage: Bacteria > Bdellovibrionota > Bdellovibrionia > Bdellovibrionales > Bdellovibrionaceae > JAYSSX01. Next base: position 1,263 of record JAYVAZ010000322.1, read on the forward strand.
AAAATTCGATGTCAGAAAAAAAATCCCGTTGTTTTTCAATTGTTTTATTAATGGTCACACGAACGGAGTCTTTATTATCTAATTTCCCTTTAACAATCGTAAAGGTTAGTTTGTATTTTACACCGGCACTAGGCAACGGACCTTCCACTGGAGAAGTAAACCCATCAATGGCTTTGATGTATTCAGTTTCCAAAGTTCCGTTATCCATATTGTTCACCGCAATCGGGTACTTTAAGGATAACTGGGCCGCACGCCAGACAGAGTCATAGGGGTAAAGATAAATTTTTTGGTTCGGATTTTTAGCCACGATCTTTTCAACTATTTTACTTCGTGGTTTTGAAATTTGGCATGCGGGAAGAAACGCGCATGCCATGAAAAAAATTAAAAAAATATTTCGATTCAGTATTCTCATCAGTTAAAACTCGATAGCACTCTTTGTAGCATGAGTCGCGGCATTTAATGTTTGTGGTCCTAATAACAATTCTGCTCCCACTGCATTGGTAGTGCCGACCAAAGAAACTTCCCATTTCAATTTAGACTCTTGGACCAAAGCTTCTAAAGGCCATTCCGGTAATTCAATAGCGCCAACCCAATCATTTGAATAGACTTCCCACTTCCGTTTAAGAACTTTAACTTTTTGTCCATCAACGGTTTGCATTTCTACTTTGGAAAGTAAAGAATACGTTGCCAATTTGGTAACGTTGTTTGGAAAAGACTGTAAAGAAGGAATTTTAACGGATTTATAAGTAGTCACTGTTGGGCTATCTAGCAGTGGCAACAATACTGGAGCCGCACCATTCACCAGCGGCATAATAGTAGCACTCATACGATCAGAAGTTCCGCCCGCCGCCTGGGCTTCAGCTTTATTTTGCAGAATTGTCACCAACATCGGTTTTGCAGCCGCAGGAACTTTTAGTGCCTGGTTCTGATTAGAAACCAAGTTTTTTAAATCAGAAGGATACATCAAATCATCAGTGATCGAATTAACCGCAGCCGATAAAACATATTCTTGCTCAGTAAATGTCGGAGCTTTCATAGTAATTGATTGACTGAATGGCATCGCACCAACAGTCATATTTAATGTGTTAGTTAATCCAACTACATTCGCATCATAAAGACTTCCACCTAAGAAATTGAAGTCATTAATTAGTTCATAAAACTGTTTTCCGGCATTAACCTGATCAATCACTTTTTTAAATGGAAATTGACCGTTGCCAATATACATTTTTTTCGGTCCTGCCGTTTTAAAGTAGATACGATATTTTGCTTTGTCTAAATTTACCGGTAAAATATAATTCTCTTTTTGTTTTGGTAAAGTGACATTGCTGGGAAGATTAATTTTCTGACCTAAAGCACTAATAGTATCGATTTTAGGACTGATGATTTTGTTAATGTCTAAATTAAATAAATCTTGAATCGATAAAGCCGAAATAACCATACCAAAATCAGCTTGGCCATCCATATTAGTTACTTTGAAACCATTTGTATCACCAGATAGCTCTAACTCTTGGTCAGGCTCGGCGGCTCTTAAAGTGTAAGTTCCTGCAAAAGATTTACTATTAACATACGTGGCTCTTAAAAAACCGGCGGCCTGAATAGTGATTGGGCTGTCTTCTGACCAAACGTCAGTGGTGACGATGTAACCATTGCGGTCCGTTGTTAATAGGTTTTTTTCAAAGGGGGTTCCTAATGCCTTACCAATCAGCACTTGTGCGCCTGCGACCGGTTTGCCATCCATCGCGATCACTCTTAAAGTTCGAGTAGATGTGTCTCTTAATTCAGCACCGAAGATATTTTTTGGTTCCGGTTTTTCATCTTTATCCTTAGAACAGCCTAAAAATGAAACTGATAACCCCAAGAAAAGAGTCAGTAAAATTGAATTTTTCATAAGCATCCTCCAATGATATTTACGTTTCAATTATTTGAAGACGAACGGCCAATAGAGTCAAAGAATTTGACTAAATACTCGAAAATAGGAAGTTTTTAACTTTTTTTTTGACAAGTATGGTCACTATGAATATCACTAAGAGCTCGATTTTTCCCGACGTGGTGGGGTAGCTCAGCTGGTTAGAGCAATAGAATCATAATCTATAGGTCGGCGGTTCAAGTCCGCCTCTCACTACCAATTTCTTAATGATTTTAGATACTTAGGTCGTTTTGGGTGCCCCATTTGGGTGCCCAGGGTGCCCAACTCATCAAATTAAGACTTAGGCGTACAGAGGCAGCATCCGATAGGAGAGCTGTATGAACTCAATTCCAACTAACAAACGTATCAGCGGAACTTACTATATCAGAGTGCGAACTGCTGGTTGGTATGTCTGGTATAAATTCTATGAAGAAGCAAAATCTC
>JAYVAZ010000323.1:0-6562 GCA_043750675.1 Pseudobdellovibrionaceae bacterium
GTTACGTGCAGCTCAAAAAATTGATAAATCTAAATATGCTGAAGACGAAGCTTTTGGTGCAACTATCATCAGACGCGCTTGTGAAGAGCCTATTCGTCAAATCGCTGGTAATGCTGGATTAGATGGCGCTATCGTTTTAGATCGCGTACTTCAGAATAAATCAGCTAACTTCGGTTTCAATGCATACTCTGACGAATATACTGATCTTATTAAAGACGGTGTTATCGATCCAGTTAAAGTGGTTCGTTGCGCTTTAGAGAACGCTGCCTCTGTAGCTTCTTTAATGTTAACGACTGAAACTATGATTGCTGAAGCTCCTAAAAAAGAGGGCGGCATGAACATGGGTGCTGATGCTTCTCGTATGGGTGGCATGGGCGGTATGGGTGGAATGGACATGATGTAATCACATCGTCCTAACATTCGTAAACTAAGATTCAAATCTATAAAGCCTCAAGAGAAATCTTGGGGCTTTTTTTATGATCAAATGAAATTAAAAAGTTTTATGCGTCTAGATTACTCTAACTTTACCGACGCGTGGAAGTTCACCTTCAACGCAAGCTTTGAGTGTACTAAAGATCTGTTTATTAAACGGCTGACCCATACTGGTCTCAAGGCAAGTCATAGCCGCCTCAGCGGTTCTAGGAACGACATTAGTTTTAGATAAGAAAACCAAATCAGCAAACGCATCCGTGACGGCAATGACCTTTGCAGATGGATTCACTCGAGCATCTTTAATACGAAAAGGGTATCCGGTTCCAAAATAGTTTTCGTGATGTTGGAGGGCCATAGAAATAATATCATCAGGTAAATCAGGAATAGAACGAAGAATTTCCGCCCCACGAGTTGTGTGCTCTTCATAGGTTTTGACTTCATCCAAAGTCATTTGATGTCTTGGTTTAATCACAAGTTCTTCTGGAATTTCCCTCAGCCCAATATCGTGGAGGAAACCTCCTAAAGCAATTTTTTCCAACCTTTGTGGAGCGCTCCAGCCTAGTGCTTCTGCTAAGATTACTGAAAGTCCCGAAACAGACATCGAATGTCTAATCCAATCTTCGTTTATCGATTGCATAGATAAAATCAATTTCCTTAAACTATCTTTTGATTCTATTAATGTGATTAAAGACTTAATGATAAATTTTGCATGACTGCAAGAAAGAGTATTGAACCCTATATTTTCAATTTCGCGAAAGACCCCATCAGCAGTTGAAACTAATACATTCATCTTTTGCGAGCCGGATAATTCTTTGTGACTGACCGCCACTCCGGCAATTTGTAAATTCAGACTAAAAAGTTTTGCAAAGGAATCGCGATGTACAAAAAGTTGATCAACCTTGTGATCGGAAGTAGCATGAAGTTCATTTAAGTTTATTTTATGTCCTTCGCGAATGATTAAACAAATTTTGCCATTTGGGAGTTGAATATATATGTTTGCGGGGCTGGTAGATCCCACAAGTAATTGATGGGCAGAGATTGAAACCAATTCATCGACCGAAATCTCTTCCATAGGCTGTTGCGATTGAGTGCTTAACTTCCTTGCATTCATAATAGACATTATCTCAAACTTTTTTGCCCAAAGGTGAAGTTATCAAAATGGATCGCAATAAAGTCGTTTTGAGACGTCTACTGTCCTAAAATAAGTATTCGGCGCCAACCGCAAGGGTTGTTATTTGATGCGATAACGAAGTGGCCGTATCCGGGCGTGTGCCGGCTCCGGAAAAACTAGCATTATACAAATCGTAATTTACCTGTCCCAGAAAATTCACATTATTCGAATATAAGTATTCTAAGAATACGTTAAAATTCGAAATGGTTGCTTTACCTGATCCACCCGAACTGACCGGAGATTCAGACATAGAGGAAGACAAATAATAATTAAACTGACCACCAATTGAAACCGGACTATCGCTGGAAAGTGGTAGCGATCCGGATAGGCCCAGGGAAAGGCCACTGAAGTTTAACGAAGTCAAAGCCGTTGGGGCTGAATCGTCTATCACTGATCTAAAATTGGAATATCCAATAATAGTTTTAATTTTGGGACCGAAGAAATCTTCGGTAAGTAAGAAATTATAACCCGCAGATAAGCCAGCCAAACTTGAAGATACGTTTAGTTTTTCTGGGGTTGAAGCTGGATAAGGATTCGAAACACTGAAAACGTATTGTTTTAATTTCATATCTAAAAACCAACGAGGGTTCAGCCACAACTCGCCATTGATAGCAATGTTGGCCGCCAGTGGTTGGTAGGCAGAGATTCCACCGACTGTGTTTAGGGTATTTGTAGCCGTGTATTGGGCCAATCCAAACAGTAAACCGATTTTGCCGAACGAAGGAGGATTCTCTCCGCGCCAGGCTTTGGGATTTTGGCCAAAAGCCACCGCCGAATCGGGGCGATTCGAGATATCATTTAATATTTTTCCATCTTCGGTTTTCGCCAATTCGTTATAATTAACAAAACTTATGAAATTTAGTTTCATCCCTTTTTGAACTAGATTCTCATTAAGCTCTAAAACCAAGGAGGCGAAACTTAAAGTTTCTTCGGATTTAGTGATTTTAATTTTCCCCAAAATTTCTTTTTCGGTACTAACAATAAAATTAAACTTGGGGTGACGATTGATTTTAATAATTTGGACAATATTAAATTCATCTCCGTCTTTAAAGTTTTGATTAGTTCCAACGTTGATCGTAACTAAATTATTTTTTCTAGAAAGAATAGTTCCTTGATAAGGAATTTTTTCGGTCAAATCGGTGAATAATCGAGTCAGTTTTGTTCGTAAGTCTGAAATTTCATAGGCCGTAAAATCAGTTATGGTTTTTTGAACCAATAAAAGGCCGTCCGAACCCAAAAACAAATCTAGTTTCATCGTCAAACCGTTTGGGCCTTTAGTAATTTTTAAGCCCAGCAATGAATCACCACGAGTTTTTTTAATAAAATTTTTGGCGGCAGCGGCATTATCTTCAAATTCATCAATTGATAAGATTTGTTTTTCGTTAGAAGTAACCATTTCCCACTGTTTGTACTTTCCAACCAAAGACTGCAAATGCTCTTGGAGGGGTTTGGAGTAGATTCCTTTTACGTTATCTTCAGGCTCCGCCAGTACTATAGTCTTGAAACTTAAATCCTGATCTAAGGCACTTTTGAAAATTGTCGACTGGGCCTGCGATAACTGGAAAAAACCCAAAGTCAAAAGAAGTGAAAATAGAGGCGCTGTAAATCTCATCTTACTAGTATGAATTTAGGAACGCTGGAGGTCAAATTCTACTTGAAATTCAGATTGGACCAAAGGCACAGAAACTCACATGTTTTCTAAAGAAATTATGAAAAACTCCGAAAATAAGATGCATGCGACACTTCCTTTTGATTTTTCTATTTAGCCTCCAAACCCTTGCTCAGACTGATTTGAGTTCGGATGCCTTACTTAAAAAAAGCAAAGAAGCTGAGCCGAGTATGGATTTTGGTCGATTTAAAGTGATTAATCAAAATGGAAGTACAAACCCGCTAACGCCCTCCCCACTATCGCAGCCTAAAAAGAAAAAAGTAACATTAGATCTTGAAGCACAAGAGGCCTATCGGCCCGACGCCACTTCGGTGCGAATTGAAAAAAAGTCCGTAGAACCCGTAACAAAACCGGTGGAACCCAAACCCGAAGTTACTGAACCCAAACCCGAAGAGCCAGCCAAAGTTGTTGAAGCTCCTCCATTGTCTGAACAGGTAAAGTACATCATTTTGGGAGCAGAGGTTCCCGATATTGAAGAGTACCGAGAACAAGTTCATCCCGATGATAATCGATTGAATCGTGCTGAAATTTTCTTCGCTCCCGGCTTACTTTCCAACAAGTCTTCTTCAAATATGAATTACCGGGACTATTTGTCTAATTCACCGGTCTTCGAATTGGGTTTAAAGTTTTGGGCGACCCCATTTTTGGGTTTGTCGGCTTCCTATTTGGGATCTTTAAGTTCGGATTTGGACTCAGTTGTTAATGCCGGTGAAAAAATATCGGTCAAACACGAATACATCAACTTTGGTTTGTTCTACCGAAAATTCTTTGGTCTTTCCCGAAAGGCCAATTCAATGACTTTCGGTTTTCATTTTTCTGACAATCGTTTGAAAGTTCCTTCAACCGACTTAAGTCGAGTTAATTTAAGAACGACAGGTTATGGATTAATGCTGGAGGCAAGAGTTCCTGTTTCACCAACTTATTCTTGGTTTATAGGCGGCACCTTGGATCCTAAATTATCTCATACCGAAGAAACCACCGGACTATTTTTGCAGTCGGGAAGTTCTGTGGAGTCTACTAAAGTCTCGACGTTCGTAGGTGGAGAAATCAAATTTAATCGTAAAAATGTTATGATTTGGAAACTGCAATATAGTTTAGAAAAAAACCAGTTCAATGGTTTAAGCAATATTCCCGCATTTGGCCAAAGCACTCCTATCAATGGCGTGTCTGTTGATAATGCAATGACGCTATTTAACTTCGGATATTTTTGGGGCCTATAGTCTAGATTATATCTTCAGACTATCTCTGATCACTCCTGAAAACGTAAAATAATAGATATGAGAGTAGTCATTTGTGATGATTCCGCATTCGTAAGAGAGCTTCTGAGACTAAGTTGTGAAGATTTAGGGCATCAGATTGTTGGTGAAGCTGCGGATGGAGAAGAAGCAATAGAAGTAGTAATGAAGTTAAGGCCGGATTTGGTTTTTATGGATCTTGTCCTTCCCAAAAAAAATGGAATTGATTCTGCGAAAGAGATTTTTCAGGTAATGCCTAAGATGAAAATAGTTGCCTGCACAAGTTTGGAACAAGAACTGATGGCAGGGACAGCTTTAAAATCGGGCTTTATGGCATACCTTACAAAACCATTTTCGAAAAAAGATATTGAAAACTTATTCATGTTTTTCAAGCAAAACAGAAAGGAAGCAGTCGGTGGCAGAGTTTAGTTATATTATTAAGTGTTTGGTGATTTCTTTAGTAGTAGTGGCTGTTTTGCAGGTTCGAGTAAATACGATAACTGCAGAAGATGCGGCTCATCAGTGGATTCAAAATTCATCAGTGGGAAAGTACACTCAGCAGGTAGCTGAAGGTGCGGTAATGTTGGGAAGAAATGTGGCAGTACAAGCCAATCAGTTTATTGCTAAAAATTTTGGTGGAAAAACAGAAGCCGAAACTGCACAAGCTTCTCGTCTTAATATAGAATTAAAACGAGCGCATAAATAATAGATCCTACTTTGCAGGATCTATTCTAGCGAACACCTTTAGCCGCAGCACCTTTTTTTACTATCGTTCCAGGTGAACTTTTAGCAGCGACATTTCTTAGAGAAGGTAAAACCGTTTTAGCGGCTGCTACTGGTTTCATAGGTCCGTCGTCTGTGCGTGCACCACATGGTAATTCACCAGCGTGAACAAGTTGTGATCCTACTAATGCGATTGCCGCGATAAATAACTTCATAGAGTTCATAAGAACCTCCGTTTAATATTTCTTTCAATAGTAAGTAATGCCATGGACGTGCCAAGCAAAGACGGGCTGGAGGTCAAAAAAATAAAGTAAATTCAGATAGTTAGCATAGGGTTGCCGCCGACAGTCGAATAGAGTCTTTACAGGTTGGTAACAAAAAAGGGAACTGTCTCATTTTGAGACAGTTTGAGGAACTTCGAGACATCGGCGGTTGTTTTGGGTTATGTGCTGGGAATCTTTTTTCTTTTCATTGTGGCCTGGACCTTGCGAGGTTCTGGGAACGAAAAGAGGGACATCTAAGACCATTCAAGGGTTTAATTTAATTGTCTAAAAAAAATGAAATCTTTGAAAGGAGTCGAAGATGTCCCAGTTGAAAATTCAACTATCTAAATTGATACCTAGGTTTAGTAAGGAAGCCAATAAAATCAGAGATGAGGAAGCTCGGAGTCGATGGATGAAGATCCGTAAGATTACTGAGAGTTCGAAGTCTTTAGCAGCAGCATGCCGGTTTTTTGGTTTAAGTGAGGATGCTTATTACAAGTGGGGCCGGCGGTTGCTGAAAAGACCAGTGGCAGAGTCTTTGTTATCAAAGTCGAGACGCCCGCATCGAAGTCCTCGAAAAGTAAAGCCACGAATCGAAAAGAAAGTTCTTAAAATCAGACGAGTCGAGCCGTATCTTGGGCCCGAGCGGATCGCAAACACGCTCTACGAGCTGGACAATCTAAAGGTGCCACCGAGCACGATTTTTAATATTTTACGAAGAGCAAAGGTTGTCGGAAAAAAGATAGCACAAAGTTTAACCAAGAAACACTTAAAGCGATACCGAAGGCCATGGCCAGGGTACTTGCAGATGGATTTTAAATACGTGCCATATTTAATTAACGGAAAAAAGTACTATCAATTAAGTTGTGTGGATCACCATTCGAGTTGGCGGTTGATACGAGCATATAGGAATAAAAACATACCAGCTGTGATTGATTTTTTAAAGCAGTTGAAAGAGCTTTGTCCGTTCCCAATTATGGAAATGCAGACTGATAATGACTTTGCTTTTACAGATAAGTTCGGGACTCATGGAACGGGGGTCTCGGGCACGCATGAACTCTGATCTGGC
>JAYVAZ010000324.1:0-3943 GCA_043750675.1 Pseudobdellovibrionaceae bacterium
CGGTAGGCGTAGCGGGGGTAGGTGTAGGTGCTGAGCATGGCGTGCTGGGGGCCTGCGCCACTCAGGGATCAAGCCTCCAGCGCCTGCCACATCTGGACATCGCGCTCGGCGGTCCAGATGCGCGGGTGGGGGTATTGCGTGACTTTTGCAGAAAGTTCTGCTTCGAATGCAACAGTGTAATTTTGATTCACATTTGTGTTCGAGATATTGAAATGCGAATAGCCATCGGGTCTGTGTGTATTTGATTTTGGAATCCATGCAGGCCAAAGTTCTTCGGGTATTCGGCGGAGTTGCTGTTCACTAAAAGTTTGTGCGCCTTTGGGCTGATCCGTGAGCCATTCGCCAAGGTGAAATGCTGTTGCTAAGAAATCATGGTAATAATTTTCGGATTTATATCCGTCAATTGCAAGTTCAACCATGCGCGGTCGAATTTTCAAAAATCCTTTTTTAGACAAACTCCAAATTTCTTGGCCTTTTTCTTCAACTTGAACTGGTTCGATAAATCCAACTTTATGAAGTCTTGTAAGCCTGATGTATGCGGAATACGGATTTGCTTCAGGGAAAAACTTTTTTGCAATAGCTCTAGTTGAAACGGCCTTCCATTTCCATAGAAATTTAAATATTTGCATATCACGATCGGTCGCGACATGCTTTGATTTTTTATTTGCCGTTGGTTTTTTCATTCTACTCCAGTGCATAAACAAAGTTTTTAATCTGTTTCAATACCAGATTTGTTGACGGTCGTTGTATTTGGATAATCAACACTTGGTAGAACTTCATTCGTTTTTAAAACATCGTCGGTAACTTGCGATTCATCATTTTTTGTAATTAAATGGGGGATTTTCTTTTCGTTGTTAGGCGGTCCAAGCAACTTGTCAGCCTCTTCCACAGAAAGAAACGGCGTTTGCACTTCCAACATCTCTATGCCATTTTTCCAAATGGCGCGACCTGGAACTTTCGGAAGATCGGTCGCCCTTCCGTTCCCAAGAACTGCAATGCTTGATGCATCGTTCATCATTTGAAAACAAATAACACCAGTTAAATTGGCTTTTACTTGTGGATCAAGCGATCGGCTATCAGGACGCTGAGTTGCAACAATAAGATGAACTCCAACAGCACGACCCTGGCGAGCGATTCGACTCAAAATTCCGCGTGCAATTTGGATGTCTTTTGAGTTTGCATGATGTCCAGCTAGAAACATCTCTGCCGCTTCGTCTACAACCACATACTGTCGATTTATAAAAATTGACTTTACTCCGGCCAGCTTGTGAATGTAACCGTCAATATCTTTGCACTTTTCCTTTTTAATTAAAGCCATTCTTTCATCGAGAACTTTATCAATTAATTTTAGTTCTTCGATCGCCGCTAAAACGCTAGGAACAACTACAAACTGTTTTCGACTTTCAAAAAGTGAAAACTCTAGCCCGCCCTTTAAATCGACTAATAAAAATTTCGCAAACTTGTCATTAAGATGAAGGCCAACAATTAATTGACGTAGAAAAGTTGACTTACCACCACCGGTCTGACCCGCAACTAACAAGTGTGGTGTATCTCGAAAGTTTGAAGTCAGAGCGTGAGCACGAGTTCGACCAACCATAAATTCTAAAGAACGCATTTCTTCCTCCTGTGTGTAAAGAATGTTTTCTGGCATTGGAAAATGTGAGTAAATAAATTCGATAGTTCGTGTTTCACGATGTTCCTTGATGACATCAACATAAACACCAAGTTCCGACTCAAGATATTTTGATTGCTCTTGAAATTTCGTTACGGGAAATCCGGCATTAGTGACGCGCATTTTTCGAATGATAGGATCAAGTGCAAAATCAGAAACAAGATTTGGCAATCGGCCGATTTTTGATTCGAGTCCAGCATTTTTAAAAGCCGCCGTCAGTGTGTTCAATTTTTCACGCTTAATTCGAACTTGATTCCAAGCCCAACACCAAAAGCCAAATGTAGTCAGACAAAATGCATAAGTCTTATATAAAATCGGATAGTAAGGGTACAGATTGTAAAAGCGCGTATGCGAAATGATAATTTGATCAATTTTAAAAACTAGAACTATCGTTGTTACGATCATCCAACCGGCGCAATGGTGCCACGGAATTGTATTGCTAATGGCACCGTAATAGAGCTCTTCGATTGGAGAAAAAAGAAGCCGAAGATTTTTTAATGTTTTTTGTAGGCGATAAAATGGATCTGGCTGTTTGTTCATGTTTGATCCTTCATTATTGTCCATAAGTTTGACAGCTAAAAATTACCGATCAAGAAATTCCGGCTAGAGAATTTTATCAAATTGAATTATATTTAAGCTCAAATTTTTAAATTGAATTTCGATAGGTGGGTTATGAAATTGTATATACTTTTTTTAATTAATTTTGTGAGTGCTAATTTAGTTTATTCCCAAAATTTACCACAAGATTCACGTGAATGTGGTCGCTATGTTTCGGGCATTGAACTGTCAGATAACAATCCGGATTTAGTTAAATATGAAAATGGTTTTTACGTCGAAGTTCCTAAAAAGTATGAAAATCCTTCTGGTGAAAAAATAAAGATTTACGCTTACTTTGCAGAAAAATATGATAGCAGCAAGCCAACCTATGTCTTTTTTCTTGGAGGGCCTGGGCAGAATTCTCATCAAAGTATGAGTTTCAAGTTTAATTTTTTTAAAACGCTTGGATATAATTTTCTGTTAATGGATCAACGAGGAATTTCTTTTTCAAGATTTGAAAAGGTTGATGATGCTTTAAACACTGAAAATTATAGTTCTGAATATACTGCAAAAGATATGCTTTCAATAGTAGATTCATTGGGTTTAAAGAAAGTATCTGTTTATGGTGCTTCATATGGAACTATTCCAGCCACAATTTTTGCTAGCATGTTTCTAGAAAGAACGACAAGTGTTGTTCTGGAGGGTGTTGTTTATGACGGAGATAAAGCTATTTATCAAGATTTACATAGAGTTAAAATCTTACAGAGATATTATGACTCGCTATCCGAAAATATAAAGATCAAAATAGAGACTTTAATAAATGAGAAAAAATTGAACGAATATGAGTTGCCAGGAACATTAATGGCAATATTAATGATGTACGGCGAAGACATGCTTCAATTTTACACGAAAGTATTGAATAGAGCATTGATCGAAACAGAATTTAAATCAAGAGCGGACTTAGTAAAAGCTTGGGCCGAAGTTTCAAATGAAACCATTCCAGCTAAGAAGTCTTATTCAATGGTTCCTCCGAAACTTTCAAATGACATTTGTTTCAAAATTGAAGACTCAAATGACGTCAATCAGATTTTGATGATTAAGGAATTTGGCGCTTCGGAATTAACTAGTTTTACAACATTCACATTAAAAAACAGGAAAATTGAACCATTGATACCGTCAGGATATGTTAAGTCGGATACATATAAAAATTGGCCTAACTCAAAATTGTATTATAGTGCAAAAAACTATCCAGTAAAAACTCCGTTGTTTTATCTACAAGGAACATACGATGGTGCGACTCCAGCTACAGGGGCAATACTACATTTTAAAAATACACCTCAAGTAGATAGTCAGTTATTTCTTTTTAAAGGAAGTCCGCACATGCCAACTGGAAAAATCATCAACGACATGAATGATTTAGAAACTGAATGGAAACCATTGCAAGGGTTTTTTAAATCGTTATTAGATGGAAACGGATTAAGCTGCGATGATGTCAATTTATTAAATAAAACATATTCGACAGCAAAATTGTCATCAGCTGGAAAAAATGGACTTAAAAATTGTAAATATATTAAATAATTGAAAACTAGGGGGAAAAATGCGCGCATTTAGAAAAGTAATTTTATTGTCTGTATCATTAGGCTTGTCAGCTTGTAATGTGAAAAAAACTGAGTACACGCCTCCAGACATAAAAGTGGATCAAAAGTATGAAGATATTTTGAAATCATTAAAAGC
>JAYVAZ010000325.1:0-3949 GCA_043750675.1 Pseudobdellovibrionaceae bacterium
CGGCTTTAAAAGGGGCCATTTTCATCGGTTCACCGGTCCCATAGGGACCACTTGAAATCAAGTTGTATCAGCAAATTTATTAAAGAGCTTAAATTTCCAAAGAACATGCTTTGCTTGAGTCGAGCAAAAGAAGTGTAAAAGCGCTTAATGTCTCATTGTTTGAATTCAAAGTCTTCTCCTCGACAAAGTATTCAAAAGAAAAATTATTTTCTTATAGAGACTCCTTGTAGCTAAAATACAGAATTCAAAATAGAGTTTAAAAGTTAAAAATCAAAATATAAGTAAGCGATCCATCAGTCCTATTTGCTAGGTATTGATTTGATGCCCATAATTATGTCGGCTAGGTGCTCGATGTCTTCAACTAAATTCGACTTCGGTAACTGTTCAAATAAATATTTCATAGCATCGTAAGTTTTTACGCCATTTATTTTCGCTGTACATAGCAAACTATAAAACATGGCGCTGGCATCAGCACCAGCTTCTGTATCACTGAACATCCAGTTGTTACGACCAATCGCAAATTTCCTAATCGCACGCTCTACAAAACCGTTATCCATCTCTAAACGTGGATCTTTTAAATATCCGATTAGATTTTCATATTCGTTTTGAAAATATTTAAATGCTTTGCCGATTTTACTTTTTGGCGGAACCTTTTTTATATTTCTATCTACCCATAACTTGAACTCATCCCAGATCGGAACGTGTTTTTGCAATCTTTGCTTTTGTTTTTCATCTAAATCTAGTAATTTAAATTCTTCCTCTAAGTCATATAACTTCTGATAAAACTTTAAACCAACTTCGGCTAATGTTTTGCCAGACTTTGCACCCTCTGTATTTGCTTGCTCAAAATATCTTCTGCCATGCATGTTGCAGCCTATGCGGATTATACCGTTTTTATTTTCTAAAACGTTGTAACTGGCATAACCATCAACTTGTAAATAACCACTAAATTCTTCAAACAATTTTTTTGCAACTTCTGACGACCTTGATGGGTCATAATCAAATAATATTATTTTATTTTTCGCGTGCGGCGTTGATCTGACCCACATCCAAGATTTTGATTCAGCTTTTTTGCCGTTTTCTTTTAATACTTGAGTGTACGTCTCATCGCAACTGACGTAAAAACTAGCTAATAAACGATCGCATAAAATATTATATACTGACCTGGCAGCTTCAGCATGCGCAATCACCCAGCGGCTTTGAGTTTGTCGTGGTAAAGCAATACCAATCTCGTTAAACATTTCTTCGATCCGGTACAACGGCATTCCATAGGCATATTTTTTTGTTACAATACTTGCCACAAGTTCCGGCGTTGCAAATGATCTTGGAATGATACTTGGCACTGGTGGTGCTGTTTTTTCATAATCGCCAGCATCCACACCATATTTTGCACGGTGGTATTCAATCACTTTAACACGTGCTGGTTCAAAACTTAATTTTTCTGATATCTCGTAACCAATAATTTTAAGTGGCGTTGTACCATCTTCAGCAAACTGTTCTGCCACGGGCAATTCAACAACAATCACTTCGCGGTCTAATTCTGCTGGCAGTGGCTTTCGGTGACCGCGTTTTTTTGTATGCTCGCTGACCGTTATCTTGTCATCAGAAGCAGGCTCTGGTTGCTTTGAAAAAAATTCGACCTCGTTAAAAACCATCTGCTCATCTGATTCCCAACGCTCTGATTTGACCCCGAACTTGGACCGCTTGAGTTCAGCTAACATCTCGTGAAGTCGTTCTACTTCATCAGCGTAATGTTTTATTTTTTGCTGATCGTTTTTTGCATTTATTTTTAAACTTTGGATTTCATTTCTTAAATCTTCAGTCTCAGAAAAAAATATTTCAGCTTGTGACATCTGCTTCTCATATTGAATAAAATTATTTTTTATTCAATTAAATAATTTTAACTGACGCGCTCATAATTTAATTCAGCAAATGGTTTCACTTTAAATATGTCATAGCCATCCAATAGCCACGCGAGCTGATCTGGCGTAATCGTAACCACTACATCTAGTGATTTCTTTGGCCACGGAAACTTATCTTGCTCTAAACGCTTCTGCCACAGGCAAAAACCACTGCGATCAAAATATAAAATCTTAATTGCTGATCTTGTTTTACCACTAAATACAAATAAATGGGGCTCCATTAGACTTCCCATCTGCGCTGATTCAACAATTTGACTTAAACCGTTAATCGCTTTACGCATATCCACATAGTCTCTGTGGATAAATACTTTTTTAAATAGGTTTGGCGATTTCACATTAAACCCCGGATCACGTTTGTAATAATTTCTGCAACCCAACGACTATCTGGTAAATTTTTTGTTTGTGGATAGCTTTGTATTTTAAACTCAGCTTCGGAAGATACTGTGACCGGTAAAAATGGCGATTTAGGTTTTTTTAATATAATCTTTGATGGTGGCAAATTCAAAACCCTTTGCCGCCATTTGTAGTAATTTGATGCCGCAAGCATATTTGCTTTGCAATAAGCTTGGATTCCTTCAGGGTATTTTTTTGATTGCTCTAGATGGTTGCGCCAGTATTCGATTTTGTCTTGGTTTAGTTCTTTCATGCTGACTCCTTTTTGTTGAAGTCAGTTTGCCTATGTTTTTATGCGCGCTCAAACAGGGCTGATGGATCGCTTACGATTTAGCAGCGATTTTGGGATTTATCGGGATTAAAATGCTCCTGGTTGATTTTATTAAAATTCCAAGCTGGGTATCATTACTTGTTATTTTTGCTGTTCTGACTACGGCAGGGCTAAGTGGTAGCGTAATATTTTTTGTGTCTGCGGTTTTAATGTATAAGTTTTTCTAATACATCTTCGATTTGGTTTTTGTTTCTGATGTGTTCTAAAGTTATTACGTGCTTTCGAGTAAACTGGGATTTTCAACCAGTTATATTCAAGCCTCATCGCTGTAAATCGGGCACCATTTCGGTTTTCTCTTTTCTAGCAATTATCTTGCCTTCTTTTCTGAGCGGCTTTAAACACTTGGGTCCTAAGACCGAGGAGGAACAACAGGCCCCAAAGGAGTTAGATAAATGCACTTACCACTTATTGTTCAAGATTTAGCCGTCATTCTCATTGTGGCAGCTGGCATGACTCTTCTATTTAGGGCAATTCGCCAGCACGTGGTCTTGGGCTACATCATTGCGGGATTTCTTGTCGGACCTCATTTCAAATGGCTTCCCAATGTTGTTGACTCTGAAGGTGTAAGCGTTTGGGCCGAAATAGGAGTGATATTTTTATTGTTCGCCCTCGGTCTTGAGTTCAGTTTCAAGAAACTTGTACGAGTTGGCGCTCCTGCGTCCATAACTGCGGTTATTGAAGTCGTCGGGATGGTTGGCATCGGCTTTCTGATCGGTCGCAGGTTCGGCTGGAGTAATATGGACAACCTGTTCCTCGGCGGAATTCTGGCGATTTCCTCTACTACAATCATCATTCGTGCCTTCGATGAACTAGGAATGAAAACAAGAGGGTTCGCAAGCTTAGTTTTTGGCGTGCTGATTGTCGAAGACTTAGTTGCCATTCTTCTCATGGTGGTCCTATCAACGGTTGCGGTCAGCCAAAGGTTTTCTGGAATGGAAATGGCCGTTTCAGCACTGAAGCTTGTTTTCTTTTTAACCCTTTGGTTCGTTCTCGGAATTTTTCTTATTCCAAGTTTTCTTAAGAGAACTCGCAAGCTCATGCACCAAGAAACACTTTTAGTTGTTTCAGTGGGACTTTGTTTCTTGATGGTTGTTCTTGTTACAAAAGCAGGCTTTTCGCCTGCGTTGGGCGCATTCATTATGGGTTCAATTCTAGCCGAAACGATGGAAGCTGAACGAATTGAACACCTGATCCACCCACTGAAGGATTTATTTGGCGCGATTTTTTTCGTTTCAGTCGGCATGTTGATTGATCCTCAAATTCTCATTCAATACGCGATACCTATTGCCATCATTGCTCTCGC
>JAYVAZ010000326.1:0-2701 GCA_043750675.1 Pseudobdellovibrionaceae bacterium
GAAATTCAGAATTCGCTCATGCAGCTTGTTATAATGTGGCCCATAATCCGGGTTCAAAAGTAGAAGGCTACAACCCTCTCTTTATATATGGACCGACGGGAATGGGTAAAACCCATTTATTACATGCGGTCGGAAATCATATTAAACAAACACAGCCGCATTTAAAAATTAATTATTTTTCAGCAGAGCGTTTTATTAAAGACGTTGTTTATCATATTCAAAATAAAAGTATGGATGAGTTCCATCGTAAATATCGGCATGGCAGTGACGTTTTGCTGATCGATGATATCCAGCTGATTCGGGGCGATCGTTCGCAAGAAGAGTTCTTTCATATGATTGATATCTTCTTATCAGAAAATCGCCAGGTGATCGTTGCCAGTGATCGTATGCCTCGAGATATTTCGGGATTAGAGGATCGTATTCGTTCGCGTTTAGAGTGGGGTCTTTTGGCTGATGTCCAAATGCCAGATTTAGAAACTCGAATTGCTATCACTCGTTTCAAAGCCGAAACTTTACAAATTAAAATCAGCGAAGACGTTATCAATTATATCGCACGAATTTCAAAACGATCAGTTCGTGAAATTGAAGGGTCAGTAAAAAAAGTAAAAATTACTTCTGAACTTCGTGGACTACCCATCGATTTAGAATCAGCTAAACAATTTTTAGCAGCGCATGAAACTTTAACCGCATTGTCACCAGAAGATGTGGTTAAAATGGTCGCTGATCAATTTGGAATTAGGTTAACTGACATAAAATCTTCAACGCGCGCAAAACCTATCGTTGTGCCACGTCAAATAGCTATGTATTTGATCAAAAAATATTTAGATAAATCTTTAGTAGATATAGGAAGAATGTTTGGTGGCAAAGATCACACCACTGTGATGAATGCAATCAAGCGAGTCGATTTTCTACAGGAAAAAGATGTCGATTTAAAGAAAGATATTGATAACTTAGAAACTAAAATCCACATTCAGACCGGACTCTAGATGTGGATTGTGTATAAAGGTGTGGATAAATATGTTAATCAAATTGTGGGTCTGACTTATCCCCACTTTTTGGAAAACTCAGTCGTGTTTATCGATAAATATATCCACATCAATAATTTAATGTTTACAAGCACTTAAATAGCTTGATAGTTTTTCCTCGATCTAACTACTACTACTAATATTTATATATATATTAATACTAATATATTAATAAGAAAAAACATGAGGCTTTATGAAAATCGAAATTGAAAAAAAAGATCTCATTAACCTAATTGGAAAAACTCAGAACATCGTTGAAAAAAGAAACACGATGCCGGTGTTAGTAAATATTTTATTAGAAACCGATAAAAATCGCTTAAGAGTTTTTGCAACTGATTTGGAAGTAAGTTTAACAGATGTTGCAAATGTGAAAGTTATCACCGAAGGTAAAGTAGCCGTTAGCGCAAAAAATTTATTTGATATTACTAAAGAACTTTTGGATGGACCTATTCACTTACTAAAAAAAGAAAACAATTGGCTGGAAATTAAACAAGGAAAATACCACTCTAAAATCGTTGGTATCAGCGCCGACGAATATCCCGTTTTCCCTGCCTACAAGGGCCAAAATTTTATTAAAATGGATGCAATGGAATTGCGAGACATGATCGACAAAACCATTTACAGCATTTGCACCGACGAGACTCGTTACCACTTGAACGGCGTTTACTTCGAACAAAAAAGCGAAGGTAATTACATCATGGTTGCGACTGACGGCCACCGCATGAGTTTAATCAACAAAGAAATTGCTACGACAAATAAACTTTCTGCATCAGGAGCCAATTCAGGAGTGATCATTCCTAAAAAAGGTTTGTTCGAAATTAAAAAAATGATCGACGCTATCGATGGTTCTATCGAAGTGGCTATTGAAGGTTCACAGATCATTGTAAAAAATAACGAAACGATTTTGATGACCCGTTTGATTGAAGGAAAGTTCCCTAATTATCAACAATTTATTCCACAGAAGTTAACTCAGAAAATTTCAATTAATCGCGAAATGTTTTTATCTTCGTTGAAACGAGTTTCTTTGTTGGCTAATTACAAATCAAAAGCCGTTACATTATCCTTATCAAAAGGAAAAATGGAAATCACTTCTAACAATCCAGAATTAGGTGATGCCAAAGAAGAATTGGAAGTGAAGTACGATGGTAAAGATTTAAAAATTGGTTTTAATGCCAAGTACATCACGGATGTATTAACCGCAATCAAAGACGAAGAAATTGATTTCGAAATTAACGATCAATTATCTCCAGGATTAATGCGTCCTCATAACGACAAGAATTATACCTGTGTCGTTATGCCGATGCGAATTTGATTTACCTAAAAAACAGTAAAGAAAAATTACAAATCAATGCGTTTCAATAAACTTTACTTAAAAAACTTTAGGAATTTTAACGAAGAAGTTTTCCAATTCTCTGAAGGTTTGAATATTTTTATTGGGCAAAATGGCCAAGGGAAAACAAATGCTCTGGAAGCCCTTTACCTCATTTGTAAGGGCAAATCGTTCCGCTACAGCGAAAATGTAAATTTGATTCAAGAAAATACCAATGAGGCTTACATAAAAGCCGCCGTTACCTACAAAGATTTGGATTTTACTCAGGCGTCAGGCGCAGGCCCAGCCAGTGAAAGGGTTCCTCGTTTGAACGAAACTCGATGCTCCCTTCGACGAGATGCACCCA